>CALMPX010000433.1 GCA_937871355.1 uncultured Bdellovibrio sp. | reverse complement strand
TGAAGTCTCGTGACAGACTGTTCATTCTTAAACACGTTATATACATACGTTTAAACCAACACGGAGGCCTCACTTGAAACAACAGATCAACGTTCTCAAATTCGCGCTAGCTGCATTTTTATTTTCATCATGTGCGCCAAATGCTAAACAATTAAAAGAAGCGATCGAAAAAGATCCTTCAATCGTATTCGTTGCGATTGAAAAAGCTCCAGACAAATTTATTGAAGTTGTTATGAAAGCTCAGCAAGACGCACAAAAAGTGGCTGGTGAAAAAGCTCAAGACGAAGAAAAAAAACAACGCGAAGAAGAATTCAAGAATCCACTTAAGCCAGCCATCGATGAAACTCGTGTTATTTTCGGAAACAAATCAGCGCCGATCACGATTGTTGAATTTTCTGATTTCCAATGTCCTTACTGCTCACGTGGATTCGCGACTGTAGAACAAGTCAGAAAAGAGTACGGCGACAAAGTACGTGTTATTTTCAAACATTTACCTTTAGATTTCCATCCACTAGCTATGCCTGCAGCTCGTTACTTTGAAGCCATCGCGCAACAAGATCACGCCAAAGCTGAAAAGTTTCATAACTTGGTCTTCGAAAATCAAAGTCAGTTAAAAGACAAAGGCGAAGGATACTTCAAAGAAGCCGCTAAAAAAGTTGGTGCTGATTTGAAAAAAATTGAAGCCTCTTTAAAAGATGAAAAAATTACTAAACGTATCGAAGCTGACATGGAAGAAGCTAAGAAATTTAATTTTTCTGGAACTCCTGGATTCATTATCAATGGTGTTTCTTTAAAAGGTGCTTACCCTGCAGCTTCTTTCAAAGAAATTATCGATCGTCAGTTATCTGAGAAAAAATAGTTTTAATTTAAATGTTAAATAAAAAAGGCTATCTGGAAACAGATAGCCTTTTTTTATTCTGTTTTATATCAATTCGAAATCTACATGAAACTATAAATTTGATTCGGAGCTATCTCGATGATTCGTCCAGGTAAATTCAGTAAAGTCGATTTTCCGTTTTCGATCGAGAACAATTCACCTGCGAAATTTAAACCAAAAGTTTTATCATCGATCTTGTAGATACGTTTATATTTTTGGTCAAATTTAATATTTGAAACTTTGACGTATCCAGCACGATTGGCACAACCCATTTCATAAATATCACCATTATCCATTGCTAATAAAGTTGAAAAACTGGCGCGATCGTAACCATTCATATACAACAAATTAGCGGCCGCCATTCCAGCCGGTAATGAAATATCTTTTGCAGATGAAGATGTCGGATCGCAAACAAAACGTACGCTGTTTTTATAAATGCGCGCCGTCCACTGAGCTCCGATATGCAAATCTACTAAGTTTGCTTTATCTGAAGGCGATTGCGCATTGTATTCTGTAATGAGATCACTGGCCGACTGAGAGACATTTCCTTGATTTTTCAAGAAGACATATTGACCTGGCAAAGTTTTATCCTCTGGAATGAGAATCATATGTGCGGCGCGCTTAACAATTTTTCCAGCTGATGGACTGTTTCCTAAATTTTGTGTCGTTAAAGTCATTGGATCTAAAGATAAAAATTGTAATCCATCCGTCATTAATACTAATTCATTTTTACTTTGAACTGAAATTGGCGTCTCAAACGCTTCTTGTCCATAAACAGCCGCCGAGGCCCGCGCGTAGGCTTTTAATGCTGGGTGCAAAGCCGTCGCGTATTTAGCTAACTGAGCATAAGTTTCAACGGTAACGGCATAAGATCCGCCATCCGCGATCACGTTGTCACAAGCTCCTTGAATACCGGTGCGTGGACCTTTCGAACAAGTGATGTGCGCAAAACCGTCGATATGACGAGCTTCATGCATAAAAGTGCTCGATAAATCTAACGTCGAAAACGAGGGTAACAATCCAATCGGGCAAACGTGCATCACGTGATCTGAAAAACCCATAAAAGATTGAACATAGGCCAAAGCCCCCTTAGGACAAGAAGTTTCCATTTTAATTTTAGTTATACGACCGGTGAAATAGCCAAACCAGTCTTGAGAAAATCTTCCTGAGAAAAAATCATCTGGGCTTTTTGTCATATTGATATCAAAAGCGGTACTTCTCATGAACATGAGCGAAGATAACAATTGAAAGTCCGGAGAACCATCAGAGCAAAATTCTTTACCGGTATATTTAGAAAATTGAGAAAAGTGGCTGGCAATATCTTTGAGATCTACTTGTGAAATACAGTTCGGGCTGGTTTGCGCTTGAGTCTCAAAAGCTAAAAGCAAAGTGGTCATTAAAGTGATAACGAGAATAATTCTTTTTATTGTCACGAGTCCCCCCTCAGGTATCGAATCTGAAAATTCGACCACTCTCTTAAAGAGGAAACAACTACTTACTTATTTTTGACCGGTAATATCTTTAATTTTCTGCATTGCGTATGACCTTATCTGGCTGTCATTACTTTTCCTACTAAGATCAATTAGGAACGTTAATGGGTCATCACCCTTTTGTAGAAGTCTTTGAACCACCTCATCAATTTGCATAAACCTTAAAGCATACTCTTGAGATCGCTTTACTTCGCTAACAGAATGGGGTTCTTTGATTTGCTTAAAACTGTCTGTGTTTTGATTGACCAGCTCATTCAAAATTTGATCTGTTAATGTTGTAAAAGAATTTGTTAAAACATAATTTGAAAAAATTCTTTTATTAATGGCTTCATCACTATTTTCGACGACTGATTTTAAATCTTTCAATTGAGACTCGGTTATCCGGAGTGCTTTCGATCGTACGTCAGCTTGCACCTGCTTCTCATCAAGAATGCGTCCTTCAAGTTGTTTTGACTCTTGAGTCATCCAGTTCGAAAACTCTTCATCGGTGAATGGCATTGATTTGTTCGCTTGATCAGAAACTGCAGAACTATCTGCAGAAGTTAATAACTGAACGGAAGACTGATACTTTAATTGATGAGGAACATCTTGATAAGCAGTTTTTGTAATAGCGACTTTGTAAATAGAAATAATAATCGCGCTCATACAAAGCAAAATGACGACAATAAAAGCCAGTTTGATTGTTTTCATTTAAATAATCTTTAATAATTTATTGGTGAGACAAATTTGTTCCCGATCAAAATCAACCACTAAGGGAGATACGATCAATCCCGCATCGACGGCTTTATAAAACAACTTGGAGTATTCTGGATCCATCTCTTTACAAGGCGAAAATGCAGTTGCATCAGAACGTTGAACAGTAAAGATGACTTCACACTTATGACCTTGCTTCATTAAACCCATCATCTCAATGAGATGCTTTTGAGCCCTTTCACTGACTCCATCTGGGAACTGCACGACGGACTTTTTTTGATCTTCCGGCAAGTAAGTGGTATTTTTAATTTCGATAAAATGAATTTTGACTTGAGCTTTGGGATTTTCTTTTACTTTTTTAAAATCGTCTTCGTTTGCAAAAAAAGCCCCGTCCAAACGTGTTTCTGGGCTGATTTTATATTCAGACTTATAGAAACCATAACCTTTCCATTGAGGCAGAAAAGTTGTTCCGTTTTGAAGAGCTGTTTCAATCGCTTCGGTCACGATACGATTGGGATTTGATGTGTTTACGCCTACCCAAGATCCATTCACCGCTTGAACGGCTTCTAATGTTCCTTTTAATTTCTTTTCAGGATCTCCGTGAAGACTAAACCAAACTTTTTGTGGTTTTTGAGAGCCTTTATCTATAACGGACTTTAAACTTCCGGTGTTCGGCACGTGAATTGTTATTTTTTCACCTTTATATTCGATATCAGCAAAAAATCTTTTATACCGAGACAACAAGATACCTTCATGTAATTTTTTTGCAAACTTCATTACATTCTTTCTGGAACAGGAATTCCTAATAACGATAGGCCTTCTTTGAGAATCAAACCTGTGGCGTAAGCTAGACTTAAACGAGCTTTTTTGAGCTCTTCGTTTTCAGCATGACCGATCGAACATTCATGGTAAAAAGTGTTAAACTTTTTTGCCGTATCATATAAATAGGAACACATTGAAGCCGGCTTGTAACCTTCGGCAGATAAAAGAATCTGAGAATTAAAATTCATCAAATGCTGCATCATCTGAATTTCTGCGACGTGACTCAACAAGCTGCCATTAATTTGTTGCGAATGATCATAAGAAAACTTTTTAAGTAAAGAATTGATACGAGCGTAAGAATACTGAATAAATGGACCGGACTCACCGTCTAATTTAAGCCATTCCGCCATATCAAAAACGATTTTTTTATTCGTATCTTGCTTGAGCATACCGTACTTGATCGCACCCTTAGCGACAACGTCAGCCACATTTTCAATTTCAACCTCGGACCATTCTTTTTCATAGCGACTAAGATATTCAAGTTTAACGTGCTCTTGCATGCTTGATACTAAATGCATCAAAGGAACAATGTTTCCCTTGCGAGAACTCATCGCTCCGTCTGGAAGCTCCACAAAGTTGTACTGTAAATGAAAACAATCCTTGGCTTGTTCGAACCCTAAATGTTCTAAAGTTTTAAAAACCTGTTTAAAGTGCAAAGCTTGACGTTGATCGACCACATAGATCGATTTTTGAATTTGAAATTCCTCAAATTTACGACGAGCTAATTCTAAATCTTTAGTGGCGTACAGCCCTGTTCCGTCTGATTTTAATAAAAGACAAAAACCTAAATTTGATTCAGAAAAATCTAAACCGATGGCGCCTTCGGATTTTTGAAGTTTACCTTCAACGTAATACTTTTTAACTGTTTCAACCGAAGCGGCATCCACTTCAGATTCCCAATACCACCGATCAAATGAAACATCGGCCCATTGATAAACTTTATTCATCAAATCCACGGACCACTGGCGAGTTTCTTTCCAAAGATCAAAAAATTCACCCGATTGCATTTCTAATTGTTTTAAAATAGCCGTGAGTTCTTTTTTATTTTGTTCAAACTGTTCTGGAATAGAAGCTTCGTCTTCTAATTTTAAATTTCCCGCGGAATACATTTGGCCGAGCCACTCACCGCGGTCTTCAGCCTCAGAGCGTTGCTTAAATTCATATTCAGAGATATGATTTTTAATATACCACAAACATTTCGCCACATGCGTTCCCACGTCACCGGGAAAAGTGGTACTGATTATTTTTTCTTGTCCATAAGCACGTCGCATCAGGCGAATAAGTGAATCCCCGAGACAAAGATTTCTCATGTGCCCTACGTGCAATTCTTTATGTGTGTTTGGTTGAGAATATTCTATCATCGTTTTTTGAACAAGGTCAGGTTCGACCAATTCTCGCTTAAAATAACTGTGGTCTAAAATATCAGAGACCACGTTTTGAAATAAGAATTCAGACGATAACTTAAAATTAAGATAAGGACCAGCCGCTACGACTGATTGCACACCGTAATCTGATAAATTAAAATTCGCTGTGATCGATTGACAAAGTTCAGTTGAAACAACTGCTGGAGATTTTTTTAATTCTTTAGAAACGATAAAACAACCAAAAGCCAAGTGAGCTAATTCTATGTTAGGTGGTTCTACTAAAGTCTTATAAACCGCTTGCGCGTCGACAGTTATATCGATTTTTTTAAAGGCTAAAACAATCAACTCTGAAAGTCTTACGCGAACTTTTTCATGCATCATACATTGCTCTCATTATTCTAAATTAAAGTTGGTTTTGATCATATCAGCCTGATATATAAACAACAATCTATTATGGCGCTCATTTAACTAGCGAACTGATCCAAGTGGGGCATTCCCCATTCGACTCAATGCTTAAAACTAATTGGTCAAATATTCGGCGTTTTAGCTGACACTTTGTACCGTGAATTAAAGAAACGCGGATTTCGCAGTCCTCCCTCTTCCCCTTGCCTCAGACTCAAAATAAAAGTAGAACTGTAGCTCTATGGACGCGACAGAAAAAACCGAAAAAAAAGCCCACATACCAAAACCTGATTGGCTCAAAGTGAAAGCTCCCGCCGGTGAGAATTACACGCGCATTAAAAACATGCTCGGTGAATTAAAATTGGCCACTGTTTGCCAAGAAGCCCGTTGTCCCAACATGGGCGAATGCTGGAGTGGCGGAACCGCTACATTCATGCTCATGGGAGACACCTGCACCCGTGGATGCCGCTTCTGTAACGTGAAAACAGGTAACGCTAAAAAAGGCTTACCGCCGGTTGACCCTTTTGAACCTGAAAAAGTGGCTCACTCGATTTCTCAAATGGGATTACACTACGTGGTGATCACATCGGTTGATCGTGATGATATGCCTGATCAAGGTTCTGATCATTTTGCTCGTACTGTCAAAACCGTCAAAAAATTAGATCCAAATCTCATCGTCGAAATTTTAACTCCGGATTTCCGTGGTGACGAAGCCTTGATTCGTCATTTAGTCGAAGCCAAACCCGATGTGTTCGCGCAAAATATCGAAACTGTGGAAAGATTGACTCCGACGGTTCGAGACCCTCGCGCTTCGTACAAGCAAACCATGCGCCTCCTTCAATTCGTCAAAGAAGTGGATCACACGATGTACACAAAATCTTCGATTATGCTCGGTTTAGGCGAAACAGATGAAGAAGTCCTCCAAACATTAAAAGATTTAAGAGCCGTCGGTTGTGACGTTGTCACTTTTGGACAATATCTCCAACCGACTCCAAAACATTTAACCGTAAAAAGTTTTATTACACCTTCCAAGTTTGAAGAGTGGCAAAAAATCGCAGAAGATCTGGGTTTTTTATATGTAGCATCGGGACCCTTGGTTCGTAGCTCATACCGCGCAGGCGAATTCTTCATGAAGGGCATCATCGAAAAAAACAGAAAAGGAAACGAATCTCAATGGCAACAGATGTAAAATTACCGGAACTAGGTGAAGGCGTAACTGAAGGCGAATTAGTTAAATGGCTGGTAAAGCCAGGCGATCAAGTTAAAGCCGATCAAACAGTCGCCGAAATCATGACGGACAAAGCAACGGTTGAAGTTCCTTCTCCTGTAGCGGGCGTTGTTAAAGAATTATTATTTAAACCAGGCCAAATTATTAAAGTTGAGTCTGTTATTCTCAAATTAGAAGGTGGTGCAAACGCAACTCCTTCGGCCCCGACAGCATCAGCAGTAAAATCTGCACCGGTCGCAACCCCGACGCCTCTCGCAGCGACGACTGCGGGCGGATCTACGATTTCAGTTAAGCTTCCTGAATTAGGAGAAGGTGTCACTGAAGGTGAGTTAGTTAAATGGACTGTGAATATCGGCGATACTGTTAAAGCGGATCAAACTGTGGCCGAAATCATGACGGACAAAGCAACGGTTGAAGTTCCTTCTCCTGTGGCCGGCGTCGTTAAAGAATTTAAATTTAAAAAAGGCGAAGTGATCAAGGTTGAATCTGTGATCTTAACCTTAGCTGGCTCTGGCGGTGTAGCGACTTCAACTTCTGCCTCGAATGGCGCGCATACCGCTCCTAAAACAACGTCGGCTCCGATGACAGCTCCAACTATGACCGCTTCGACTTCTTCGGGTGGTATTTATCCTCCAGTTGCAGATTCAAAAGTTTTAGCAACTCCTGCGACCCGTCGTTTAGCTCGCGAAATGGGAGTCGATATCAACGGATTATCTGGTTCAGGTTTAGCTGGTCGAGTCACTCGTGAAGATGTGATCAATACAAAAGGTGGATCAACTTCAGTTTCTTCAACGGGAACAGGAGCCACTTCTGCCGGAACTGCGACCATGAACTTCCCTAAACCCGCATTTAGCTCTAATAATGCGGCCTTGGAAGAACGTGTTGATTTAATTGGAATTCGCAAAAAAATCGCTCAGAACATGCAAATGTCTAAAGCGATCATTCCTCATTTTACAATAATGGATGATGCTGATGTCACTCAATTAGTGGCTTTACGTGAATCATTAAAAGATTTCGCTGAGAAAAACGAAACAAAAATTACTTATCTCCCATTTGTCATGAAGGCGGTTATCGCAACCATCAAAGAATTCCCCCAATTCAATGCTTCGATTGATGATGCCAATTCTCAAATCGTTTACAAAAAATATTTTAATCTTGGTTTCGCCGCCGATACGCCAAATGGTTTGATGGTTCCCGTTATTAAAAACGCGGATCAAAAAACTATTCTTGAATTATCAAAAGAAATTATCGATCTTTCAACCCGCGCACGTAGCGGTAAATTAAAACCAGATGAAATGAAAGGCGCCACAATCACGATCACAAATATCGGATCTGTTGGTGGTACGTACGCGACTCCGATTATCAATCACCCCGAAGTGGCCATCATTGGTATGTACAAAATGACGGATAAGCCCATCTTGAAAAAAGATGGTTCTATCGGCTTCATCAAATCGATGAATTACACCGTGACGGCAGATCACCGTCTAATTGATGGGGCTGTGGCTGCCAACTTCTTAAAATCATTCTTCAACAAAATTCAAAACCCTGGTGTTATGATGATGGGGATGTCGTAATGTCCAATAGCACTTTTGATATCGTCGTTATTGGTTCAGGTCCTGGCGGTTATGTAGCGGCTATTCGTGCCAGCCAATTAGGTTTTAAAACAGCGATCATTGAACGCGAAGCTTTGGGCGGCGTTTGCTTGAACGTCGGATGTATTCCTTCAAAGGCTATGATCAATGCCACTCATCTTTTACATAAAGCTCAACACGATTTTAAAACTATGGGTTTAAATATTAAAGGTGGCATCGATGTGGATATGCCCACTTTAGTAAAATGGAAACAATCTGTTTGTGATAAAATGTCTGGCGGAGTGAAACAACTGCTTAAAGGAAATACCGTTACTATTATCTCAGGTACGGCTGAATTCAAAAATTCAAAAGAGCTTTCTGTTAAAACAACTGAAGGCACGGATATCATCACCGGAAAACATTTCATCGTAGCTACGGGGTCTCGACCGATTGAAATCCCGGGCTTCCCTTTTGATGAAAAAGATATTTGTTCTTCGACAGGTGCGTTAGCTTTTGATCAAATCCCAAAACGTATTGTCGTTATCGGAGGCGGATATATCGGTCTCGAAATTTCATCGTACTTACGTAAATTAGGAACTGAAGTCACGGTGATCGAAGCGAATACTTCATTACTGGCCGGCGTGGTTGATCCTGAGTGCGCTCAAGTCGTAACTCGTAAAGCTGAAAAAGCAGGAATCAAAGTGATCTACGGAGCCAAAGCAAAAAGCCAAAAGAAAACAAAAGATGGCTTCGAAGTCACGGCTGAAGTAAATGGTAAAGATGAAATTTTCAAAGCAGATAAAATTTTAGTTACTGTAGGACGTCGTCCAAACGGAGATCAAGCGAACTTAAAAGCTGCTGGTATTTATGTTGATGAGCGTGGCTTTGTTAAAGTCGATGCTCAACGTCGCACAAATGTTTCAAATATTTTTGCGATTGGTGATATTTGTGGTCAACCGATGTTAGCTCACAAAGCCTCTCATGAAGGTGTGATGGTTCCGGAAATCATTTCTGGTATTAATCGTGTTTATGATGCGAAAACAGTTCCGGCCGTTGTCTTTACCGATCCAGAAATTGCCGCTGCTGGTATGACTGAAGCTGAAGCCAAAGCAAAAGGCTACAATGATTTATTAATTGCCAAGTTTCCGTTCGGTGCAAATGGTAAAGCCGTCGCCATGATGGAAACAGAGGGCTTTGTTAAGATGATCGCCGACAAGAAAACGCATGTTGTTCTTGGCGTTCATATCGTTGGACCTGAAGCCTCGAATCTTATTTCAGAAGCGGCCTTAGCCATTGAAATGGGAGCACGTATTGAAGATATCGCTTTAACGATTCATCCTCATCCGACATTAGGCGAAACAATGATGGAAGCCGCCGAAGCCACTTTAGGTCACGCCATTCATATCATTCAAAAACCTTTAACCAACGCTACGAAATCGGCCCATACATAATGAACAAAATATTTTTAATCACAATCGCAGTCAGTTTAACACTGACTGCGCAAGCTGAAACCTCAGCACCTGAAAAAACAACCACTCAAATCACGACAACGAAAACAACAACTGAAGTAACAGCTGAGCCGTCTGCGACGGATCAGTTTAAAAAAGATATCGATGATTCTGTTAAAAAAGCTGATCAAGCTTTAACGGAATCGGCAGCTGTTCGTTTAAATAAAAATTATGGAGTTCTCTTTACTTATTCACCTATGGATCTCCTTATCCCTAGTAAATTCGGCGGTAGTTTCTATTTCGCAAGTGCAGATAAATTAAACCAATATGAATTTCAATTTCTGACTTCGACTATATCTGCCGGCGGTTACAGCGTGGATATTGCTAGCATGACGGAACAGAAGTTTTCATTTCTTAATCGTAGCTTTTCTCAAGACAGTAATTTTAATTTTTACTACGGCTTAAGTTACGCCACGTTAGAAGCAAAATTAGGGTCTGATTACTTAAACTCTGTTCCATTGAACGAAAGACCCAGCGCCGATATGATGAAAATTCATGTTTTGGCTCTAGATTTAGGTATCGGAAACAGATGGTACTTTGATAACGGACTTAATATTGGAGTTGATTGGATTGGTATCACACAGCCGATAACAAGTCTTAAAAAAGAACAGCATTTTACAGATTACAGTAGCAACCCAGATGATAAAGATAATGTCGACAAGTTCTTAACTATAGCGGCTGTGCTTCCTCGTGTTTATCTTTTAAAATTACAGTTAGGATATTCTTTTTGATATTTGAAGACTGGGGCCTTATTGATTATGAATCGGCATTAAAAAAGCAACTTGAATATGTTGATCAAGTGGCCGCAGATGAAAATCACACAGGCTTTCTCATTTTCTGTACTCACCCTGCTGTCGTCACGACGGGACGACAAACCAAACCGGAAGATATCTTTGCCTGGCAAGGTCCAGTGATCGAAATATCGCGCGGAGGTCAAGCCACTTACCACGGACCTTCTCAAGTGGTGGTCTACCCGATCATCAATCTTAAAAAACCAAGGGCCGGACGAGGCGCTCAAGAAATTCGCGGTTATCTACGTGATTTTGAAAAAGCCATCGTAGAAACACTCAAACATTTTAATGTTCCCGCTGAAGGCAATCAAACCGACAAGGTTGAAGATACCGGCGTATGGATCGAAACACCTGGGGGCTTAAAAAAAATGGCTTCACTGGGTATAGCGGTCAAGAAATGGACCACCTTCCATGGAGCCGCCATTAACGTTCATGAAGATGAGAGCGCTTTTCAAGGGATCAATCCCTGTGGCTATAAAACAAATACGATGATTTCTTTAGAAAAGTTCCTGGGTCAAAAAATAAAAGCCGAAGATTTTAAGCTTCGGCTTCGTACTGAATTAGAAAAATCGTTATAAAACTATTTCTTAAATTTTATTTTTCCTACACGTGATTGAATTCCGTCTAAGAATTTATCAACGCCGTGAGCGTGATTACAATCGCTGGATTTATGTTTCAAAGATTTTTGAGATAAAAAATCTTGATTCAATGAAGCTACATTATTGTGCGAATTTTTATAGGCATCAACACGGGCTTGCGCTAAACGTGCTACGTCTCTAATCTCATTTTTCAAATTCACAAAAAGTTGACGAGTTCCGGCTATAACCGACAAGGCTGTACTCGAATTACCACCAGACAAGGCCAACTTCTTGGCTTCGGCTTCAAGAGCATTAATCATTTTTTCATTTTTTTGAATTCGCTCTATTGCGCTTTCTGCTGAAGAGACTGAGTAAAAATCACCGTTGAGACGACTGTAGTAGTTAACATATTTTAAAGCATTTCGTTGGTACAAATCATTTAATTCATACTCAATCGTCATCTCTTCTAAAGAGTACTCTTTTAACACTTTGATCAGATCTTTACTTTGATTGTCGAAAGCCACTGTTAATTTCTCAAGATTGTCCATCGTTTCGACTGTATTGTAATTATCAGCTGCATCTGAAACAGCTTGATTTGATTTTCCAAGATTAATTTGCAGCTGAGTTCCTGAAATGTCTTTATTCAAACCGAAAACATGATGGAAAAATTCATGAACCATAGTATAGCGTTCAGAATCATTTTTAACAGTGATGACGGGTCCGATGCTGGTTACCCCACTGATTTGTTCAACACGTTCTTTATCCAGATAAAAACCTAAAAGTGTGCTTTTTCCCTCGTTTTTCTTTTTAACTTCGGCTTCGGATTCTCGGAAATAATTTAAAACCGGTGACGGCGCTTCGGGTAGTGCATTTGTAAAAAGACAATCTTTTTCATCTATTTCTAAATCAGCCACTTGATAAAAAGTAACT
>CALMPX010000432.1 GCA_937871355.1 uncultured Bdellovibrio sp. | reverse complement strand
ATCCAAGTCGGTACTGGAGCCAACGAAAAAACAGACTGGATTTCATATGACGCTGGAATTACGAATGTAACGACAGACAACTTAGGTCTTGCTGATTTAAGTTATGAAACTAAAGAAGGAGCCCGTTCAGGTTTAGCGAGTTTAGATAAAGCTCAATTGGCTGTGAATGGTTCACGCGCTAACTTGGGAGCTATGCAAAATCGTTTAGCTTCAACAGTAGACGTGATCGCGACAACAAGTGAGAACATGAGTGCAGCTAACTCTCGTATCCGTGATACAGACATCGCCGCATCATCTTCTGAGTTAGCTCGTAACAACGTGATGTTACAAGGTACGACTTCAGCTTTAGCTCAAGCCAACCAGTTACCTCAATTAGCATTAAAATTATTAGGATAATTTACTACGAAATTAACCTGATCATTCCCAGACGGAGATCCTGTAACAGGGGTCTCCGTTTTTTTTGGCTTAAGTTTTTCTCAAATTGATCCGATAAGCCTAGTATGAACATCAAAGGCCTCAATTCTTTAAATATTCCAACTGTTCCGAAGAAGACAGAAAAGACGATTAAATCTGACGGAACACAAGACCGTGATGCTCAAGGGCAGTATTTTAATCAAAAAAAGAAAAAGAAAGAAAAAATGACTGACGAGCAATTCGATCAGGCTTTAGTTAATTTAAATAAAAAAAGTTTCATGCTTGATATGAACTGGACCGCCAAAAAAGTGATAACAGACAATATTAAATACGCTGAGGTGACTAACACATCAGGCGAAGTTATACGTACCATTTCCGAATTTGATATGTGGGATCTTTTTTCAGACGAAAGTTCAGTCGAAAAAAATAAAGGCCAGCTTCTCAAGAAAATCGCCTAAGATTTTGAGTCTATCTTATTCCTTAGCCTAGGATAAAAATTCCCCCTGAGTGAAAGTCTAAAGACAATCAATTGACTCACGCTTTTTCTGTAACTGCTTTAAGCTTAAATTATTCATGGAGGAATAAATTGAGCATCAAGATAGGCGGTTTAGCTAGTGGATTACCACCCAATCTGGTCGATCAAGTGATCGAAGCTGAACGTATACCTATGAAACAAATCCAAGAAAAAAAAGCTGGCATCGAAGACAAAGTAAAGCTGGTTGGAGATTTTGAAACAAAAATAAATGATATTACTAAAAATCTTTCAAGTCTGATGGGACGTAAAGGCTTTGTTGATAAAAAATTCTCTTCGAGTTTTCCTGATAGTATTACGGGGACGGTTGATCCTGAACTGGCTGAGCCCGGTCAATGGAATTTAGAAGTTATTCAGTTAGCCGAAAAGCCCTCCGTCGTATCAGGTGGCTTTCCAGATAAAAATGAAACACAAGCCGGTGTCGGGTATATTAAATTTCAAACTAAAGAAGGTGAAAAAGAAATTTATATTACTAAAGATGAATCGACATTGGAAAAAATTGCCGAAAAAATTAATTTATCTAATGTCGGAGTACGGGCTACTGTCATTAATGATGTGAACAATAAAGATCGTGGATATAAGTTACAAGTTTCAGGAGCTACGGCCGGTGAAGATAACAATGTGGAATTTCCTGTAGCTTATTTATTAGATGGTGATGTTGATCTTCAATTTGAAAATGAAACTCCGGCAAAGAATGCAAAATTTAAATTAGATGGTCAGGAATTCGAAGTTTCTGAAAATACGATTAAAGACTTGGTTCCAGGTATGACAATTGATTTGAAGCAAGCTAAGCCAGGTCAGGAAGTTCGCATAGGTGTTTCAGAAAATTACGACATGATTTCAGACAAGGTCAAAGGCTTCGTTGATTCGTACAATGCCGCTCTTGGTTTTATTCAAAGCCAAGCTAAATTAACAGCAGACAAATCAGGCCGACAAAGACTGGGACCACTCGGTGGAGAATCGTTTACACGTATGGCGGAAAACAAATTACGACAAATTATTCAAAACCCACAAGCAACGAATAGTAATATTAAACGTATTATCGAATTGGGTGTGGAATTCAATCGAAATGGAACCCTGAATTTTAATGCTGAGAAATTTAAAAAAATGGTGAATACCGATCCGAAGGATGTTGTTAAATTTTTACGAGGCAATAATGTCGATATTGGATTTATTCCAAACTTGATTTCATCGGTCAGAGAAATGACCGATCCAAATACAGGCGCTATCGGCGCGCGTAAAACAACTTATCAAAAAAGAATAAAACAAATGGACGATCAGTTGGATCGTAAAGAACGGACCTTAGGTAAACGGGAAGATTTATTACGAAAGCAGTTTGCTCAAATGGAAGAATCAATGGCTAAAATTAAAACCCAAGGCGCATCTTTTGGTAATGCCGGTGGTCAAAATGGTTAATGAAAGGATGAACGAATAATGTCAAATCCGTATCAAAGATATAAACAGACAGCGATCCTCAGTGCATCAAAAGAACAAGTGATGTTGATGCTCTATGAAGGCGCTATACGTTTTACAAAAATGGCCATTCAAGCCTCTCAGGATAATAACATCGCCGAGCGAGGAAAAAATATTTTAAAAGCGTACGATATTATTTTGGAATTTCAAGCGTCATTGAATCACAATGTCGCCGGTGATTTGCCCATGCAACTCGATCAGCTTTATGTCTACATGTTAGAGCAATACAGCAAAGCTAATATGACCGGAAATATTGAGTCGCTGCAATCTTGCCTTAAGGTACTCGAAAATCTGTATGATGGATGGAATCAAGTTATAAACAAAACCAAAAATGGAAATGATCAAACCGGAGGGGCGGCCTAATGAAAACAGTGCAACTATTAAATGAGAAAAATCACTTCCTTGAGAAGTTTTACTCTCTTAATGAAAAACAATTGGTTCAGCTTTCAGCCTCGCGGTTTGAAAATGTCGAATATTTTTATAACCAACGGGAAGATATTCTTAAGATTATTAAGTATATTGATGCCGAGTTGTCGAGAACGCATGATGATGAAGTCGCAATGAATGCAGCCATATCGGCACAAGACCAAGCCGCGGTTAAAGAATGCTTGCGTGTTAAAGATATTTTTGTGAATCGCATTATTGAGCAAGATGTTCAGATTATAAGTTTGATCGAAAAGTTGAAAAATAATATTATTACCGAATTGAAAACAGTTAGAAGTGCTCGTCGCGCTATGACTGGATATAAGTCTACCAGCATTTAGTTTTAAGCTTCTATATTGGCCTAGGAAAAAAAATCCTGGGTCAATTCTATGACTCGACAGTCAAACAAGTTATTCATATAGTTCCTTTAAATCACTTAAAATCGATTTCAGCTGGCATCGTGATTGCTTTTCTAAGTTCAAGTACGTTCAAGGATGAATATACTGAAAGAGGAATCATGTTAACTACGGCTCAAGAGCATTATCAAAATAAGAATTTCAAAAAATGTTTTTTACAATTAATTCAATTATCTCAGAAAATGTCGCACGATTTAGATTTTTTAGATTTACTTTATAAAGTACAAATCAAACTGCAGGACTT
>CALMPX010000431.1 GCA_937871355.1 uncultured Bdellovibrio sp. | reverse complement strand
TCTGCGGAAAAGGTCAAAAAGAAGTTAAGAAATTAATTGCTGGACCGGGTGTTTACATTTGTGACGAATGTATCGATTTATGTATGGATATTATTGATGAGGAAAAAGACAAGGAAAGCACCGTCAAAGGTGCCTTCCGTGTGCCTAAGCCTCATGAAATTAAAGCTTTCTTAGATGATTATGTGATCGGCCAGTTACAAGCGAAGAAATCCATCGCTGTGGCCGTTCATAATCACTATAAACGCATCAATGCCATTTCAAATAAAAAAGTCAGTGATGTGGAATTACAAAAATCAAATATTTTATTAGTGGGACCGACTGGCTCTGGTAAAACTTTGATCGCCCAAACAATTGCTCGCATTTTAAATGTACCGTTTGCCATGGCTGATGCGACAACTTTAACTGAGGCCGGTTACGTTGGAGAAGATGTAGAAAACGTTGTCTTGAATTTACTTCAAGCCGCTGACTACGACATTGAAAAAGCTAAAAAAGGAATTATTTATATCGATGAGATTGATAAAATCTCGCGCAAATCTGAAAATCCTTCCATCACACGTGATGTGAGTGGTGAAGGGGTACAACAAGCTTTGTTAAAAATTCTTGAAGGAACTGTGGCCAATCTCCCTCCAAAGGGTGGACGCAAACACCCTCAACAAGAATTTATCCAAGTCGACACGACTAACGTCTTGTTTATTTGTGGTGGAGCTTTTGCCGGAATTGATAAAATTATTGAAGCCCGCACCTCGAATAAATCTATGGGTATCGGTGGCGATGTCGGCGTCATTTCGCGAGACAACACCGAAGAACTTATTACAAAAATTGAAGCGGCCGATTTAGCAAAATTCGGCTTAATTCCAGAGTTTATCGGTCGTTTGCCGGTCATCGCCTCACTGGCTCCACTCGGCGAAAGTGCATTAACCGACATTTTATTGAGACCGAAAAATGCCGTGATAAAACAGTATCAAAAACTCTTTAGCTTTGAAGGTGTCGACCTTCGCTTTACCGACGAGGCCATAAAAGCTATTGCGCAAGAAGCATTAAAACGTAAAACTGGAGCTAGGGGTTTACGTGGAGTTATCGAGTCATCGATGCTGGACGTGATGTTTGATGTTCCGGGAATGAAAAACGTTAAGGAAGTCATCGTGGACGCTGACGTGATACGCGATGCGGCTCAGCCGAAGCTTGTTTACTTCTCTGATGAAGAAATGAAGGCGAAAGCTGAAACCGAGAAAAACAAAAAGCAAAGCGAAAGCGCTTAATTCATTTTTATTAAATTTTACCCACCTGAAAATGGTGGAAGTAAAGCTATCG
>CALMPX010000430.1 GCA_937871355.1 uncultured Bdellovibrio sp. | reverse complement strand
AAGACTTAGTAATCTCTAAGAAAGTTCTGACCATCACGCCGGTTGCTCCTTTTGCAGAACAATAATTAATACGATTACCACAAGCCCATGCTGTACCAGCAATATCAAAGTGAGCCCATGGGATGCTTGCATCCACAAACTGTTCTAAAAACGCCGCCGCTGTCGCCGAACCTGCTCCGCCACTGTAAGACATATTAGATAAATCAGCATATGTGCCCTTCATGTCGCGCGCGTGGTGATCAACTAAAGGCATGTGCCATACTAATTCACCTGAAGTTTCAGCCGCTTTTTCAATGCGTGTTTTGAACGCTGCATTTTTAGTAAAATATCCTGTATGGATATTTCCTAATGCGACCGCCATGGCTCCGGTTAAAGTTGCTGTGTCCACAATCATTTTTGGTTTTTGCTCAGAAGCGTAAGCTAAAGCATCCGCTAAAATTAAGCGACCTTCGGCATCCGTATTGTTGATTTCAAAAGTTTTTCCATTACGTCCAGTATGAACATCACCTGGTTTAGTCGCTTTTCCATTAACCATGTTTTCAGTTGAAGGAATATAAGCGACAACATTAATTTTTAGTTTTAAGCGAGCAATGGCTAACATCGTTCCGATCACCGCGGCTCCGCCGCACATATCGTATTTCATTTCTTCCATTTTGCCGCTGGGTTTAATGCTAACGCCACCGCAGTCAAAAGTTAAACCTTTGCCTACGAAACAAATCGGAGCTTCAGATTTTAATCCTCCAAAGTATTCCATGATAATAAAACGTGGTTCTTGATCTGAACCTTCAGAAACACCCAGTAATCCACCCATTCGTTCTTTTTTAATTTTAGCTTTATCCCAAGCCGTTACTTTTAAACCAGGTGTTCCAACGGCCGCTTCCATAGCGGAATCAGCCAAGATTGTTGGTGTCATCAAATTACCAGGCATATCACCTAAGCGTTTTGCAAAATTAGTTGCGCCGGCAACAATCGTCGCTTGGTGGAAAACGTTAATCAAATTTTTATCTTTTCCCGATTTAGTCACAAGGTGAATGTTTAAAGTTTTTTTATCTTTATTCGGCGCTTTTAATTCATCGAAGGAGTAAGCCGCCAGGTGCAAACCTTCAACAAAAGCTTGAAGATACGTCGCCATGTCTTTTTTAGATGCGGTTAAGCTGTCTAATCCAACAAATACTTCTTCCATTTTAGAGGCTTTAGCTTCTTTAATTAAAGCGGCGGCACTTTGACGAAGAGTTTCTGCGGTCGCTTTGGCTTTTTCACCGATTCCAACGATGAAAACATTTCTGAAATCATTCAAATTCGCTTCACGGAACAAAATCACTTCATTTTTTGCTCCTGTAATCATTTTTTCTTCGATAGAAACTTCAAAGATACCGTTAATATCTTTTTCTAAAATATTTGCTGGCTTATCTTTTTGAGACGCCGCAAAAAAAGCCACCGCTTGTCCTTTTAAAGTCGAAACGTCATTCGCATGAAAATACACTTGAATATGAGGCACAACTGCATTTGATTTTTCTGCTTTTTTAACCGCAGAGGTTTTTTTCGCCATTTTAGTCTCCTGTTTAAAAGTTATATGATTTCCGCTGATATTATGTATTATTTTGAATGCTTTCAGTAGAGTTTTTATTATGTTTAATTTTTTAGACTAGACTTGTCACCCCTTACTTAGTCCAAAGATCGACCCAAGTCGCCCACATTTAGTCGTGAATTAGACATTTTCTTTCAAGTATCTCGCCAGATTCTCCGATAAAACCGCATAATCAACCAATGAACAAACAGGAGCATTTGTGCCGGCAATACCATACGTAATAGAGCAGACATCCAAGGGCGAACGATCATATGACATCTATTCAAGACTGCTCAAGGATCGTATTATCATATTAGGAACACCCGTGACGGATGAAGTGGCCAATGCGATTATCGCTCAAATTTTATTTTTAGAAGTCGATAATCCTGAAAAAGACATTCAACTTTATATCAACTCACCTGGCGGCAGCGTCTCGGCCGGTATGGCGATTTATGATATGATGCAATTCGTAAAATGCGACATTGCCACATACTGTTTGGGAATGGCGGCCAGCATGGGCTCGCTTCTTTTAACGGCAGGCACCAAAGGTAAACGTTTTTCAATGCCGAATTCTCGTATCATGATTCATCAGCCCCTTTTAAGCGGTGGTGGTTTGTCAGGACAAGTGACAGATATTGAAATACATGCACGTGAACTGATTAAAACAAAAGAAAAATTAACGAATATTTACGTTAAACACACGGGTCAACCATACGAAAAATTATTCAACGCTATGGAGCGTGATAATTATATGGATCCGCAAGTGGCTAAAGATTTCGGACTTATTGACCAAATTATCGATTATAGAAAATCGAGCAAAGGGTAGTTAAATGAAAGATGATC
>CALMPX010000429.1 GCA_937871355.1 uncultured Bdellovibrio sp. | reverse complement strand
TTTTTATTTTTTTCGTTTTGATAGAAATAACCAAGCGAGATCATCCCTCCCACTTTTTCACGCTAACGGCTGTAGAGAA
Organism: uncultured Bdellovibrio sp.; assembly: GCA_937871355.1. Taxonomy (GTDB): domain Bacteria; phylum Bdellovibrionota; class Bdellovibrionia; order Bdellovibrionales; family Bdellovibrionaceae; genus Pseudobdellovibrio. The sequence continues at coordinate 3,774 of CALMPX010000429.1, read as the reverse complement.
TTGCTTTATTGCGACTCCCAAAACCATAGAAGCCAGCTCCTAAAAATTCTAGAGCTTCCATTTTTAACGTGAGAAACTTCTGATGAAGATCGGGCCTATTTTGGGGAAGAAGAGTTTGGACATCAAGCTCATTAAGAGTTTCATGGGCAACCTGAAAGAGCCTTAATGAGTGAACTGGGTAAATGGCACGTTTTTCTCTTTTGGGGCCTTTTGACTTTTGAGATTTTTCGGAAATTTCCGTATCTTTCGGAAAATTTTCCGAAACAACGTCTTTTTCGGAAAATTCAGCAGAAAGCTCATTTTTAGAGCTGAAGCCATGTTTTTGCTTAAAAGCATCCAAAGAGGCTTTATTGATAAACCATGATTTCCCAACCTTTAGGGCTTCAATTTCTTTCGTTTTAATGTAGTTCAGCACTGAGCGCGCTGTAACTCCTAATTCTATTGCTGCTTCATCAACCGTTGTTTCTCTCATATTTTTCTTTCCCATAATAAAGTTTATTTTAACAAATACGCAATAGATTGCGTACTCAATTTATTACGAAAATTGAAAACTTAATGAATGAGAGATTGTCCGCAGGAGTTAAAAAAGATGGGTACTTTATTTCGTGGATTGCGTCTGCGGAAAGGGTGGACTTTAGAAGAAACAGAAGAGCATGGCTGGCACGATTGGAAGTATCTTCAAAAGATCGAATCTGGACGCAATATCACCATGAGCACTTTCTTTAAGCTATGCGAACTCTACGGGGCACGGCCTGAGAAAATCTTAAAAGCTTTAGACGTAGCTCTACGAAGTTAATTTTTTCCGAAAAAACTCATCAAACTTTCCGAATCTTTTCCGAAATTTCCGGAAAACGCGGAAACAACTTTCGGAAATTTCCGTATCCATTTTTTAAAAATTTTCTCTTGCCCCTGACGGGGCAATCAGAGAGATGGAATTTCAATCAAAGATAAAGCTTAAAGAGAAGATTAGATTCTTTATTCCAAGTACCAATGGCCAAGAATCCAAGGGCTGCTGCCAACGCCGACAACATTTAGTATTTCAGACAAAACTTTGTGACTCGCATAATCTAAGGTCTATACACGCAGCGAAAGCCGACGTTCGTGAACGAGTCACCAGAACCATTGTTCAAAAAGAGCGTGAAGACGCCCGCATACGTGTCAGCGCTCCAATAACCGCCGCGAAGCGCAGCGCCGCCAGAGCCTCCAAGCCATCTACCAAAATTTTGTGTCGAAGTATAAAGAGGTGAAGGTAAATACTGATTTGCTGATAATAAGCCGCAAGTCGAGCTAAACTCATTCCAGCTCGAAGAACATCCAGTTGTTGCACTTGAATAGCTTGTTCCGTTTGGATTCCAGTCAACCCATTCCCACACATTTCCTGCTAAATCCCAGATTACGCTGTCATTAGAGAGTTTATGAGTTCTTTTATTCACATGATAGGTTAAGTCCGTACAAGAGCCTCCTGTGCCCGTACATGGTGCTGTATCTGCGGCGGCTGCAAGAGCACTAGAACCGTTTGAGTGACCTCGGCTGATGCCATTAGTGCCCACTACGCCACCGTTCCAGTTGGCAGGGACAGCTTGAAGGTCACGAGCTATGGTCATCCATTCTCTGTTAGAGATAAGGGCATAGGTGCCGCTTTCTACTCCGTTAAGGTTGTTACAAGCTGTCCATGAGTTTATTGCTGTAATGCTCACCCAAGGCGTGTAATCTGGTCGAGATTTCGCTACATTCGTTACGCTTGGTACTCCTGAACATTGAGTACCATTGCTTGAGTTCTCGCATTTCATTTCATATTTAGCGACACAGAAGTCACTCGTTCCTAAAGTCGCATTTCCTAAAACTGGAACATAGTTATCTGGGCAAGTTGGTTTTTGAAACTCATAATCAATTCCTGCCGTACAACTCGAACGAAAGCCACTTGCGTTGGTGGCATCTGCATAAAAGGTATAAGTCTGATCTTCTACTGTAAGAGCATTTGTTAATTGTAGATTGATGCTTGTTTGTCCTGCTCCTACGGTTCCTGAAGCTGCTGCGGCCGAGTTACAAGTAGCATCGTCCTTGTAGAGCTTTATAATGTCTCCTGCTTTTACTCCGCTTACTGTAAATGTTGGTTTGTTGATTGTTCCATGATCCACATTTGGAGTGTGGTACGTTGGTGTATTCGGCTCTGCTGGTGCATGATTCATGACGACTGTGAGATCGTTTGTATTATCATCTGACACGCCCTGATTGTGAGTCATTTTCAATCGGTATTTGTAAGTGGCATCAGGTGTAAGACCTGTCAGTGTCACACTATTTGTCGCTGGATTTGAAATGGTTTGAAGATAAGTTGGTGTACCTGAACTTACATCGTACAGAAGATATTGAAGTGCATTCGGATGAGTTGACCAATTCAAAGTCACTGTCGAATCTGTTTTATTCGTTGAAGCAGTTAATCCATTAAAGCTGAATGTTAAAACATAAGTTAAAAAAGAACTCGTACAGCTTGAGGCGTGTCCTTGAGTATTGGTCGCATTAGCATAGAAAAAGTAAGTGTTCGCGGCAAGAGAGTTAGAGACTTGCAAGTTAATACTTGTTTGTCCTGCTCCTACTGTTCCGCTTGCGACTTCTGTCGAACAAGCATCTGTATAAAGCTTTACGACATCGCCAGCTTTTACGCCATTTACTGTCAGAGTCGGTCTATTGACTGTATTTGGGCTTGTTGCTGGTGTATGAAATGCAGGAGTCACAGGAGTTTCAGGTGCGTGATTCATCGTCACTGAAAACTCTGTCGTGTTTGTATCTATTTCGCTTGAGCCGTTTTCCATGCGAACAATAAACTTGTAGGTTGTATCTGCTGTTAAACCTGTAAGAGAAACATTATTAGCTGTTGGATTTGAAATTGTTTGAAGTAAAACGGGAGACCCAGAAGTTGTATCGTAGATCAGATAATTGACTGCATCCGAGTGCGGAGTCCAATACAAGGTTGCTGTTGAGTCGGTTTTATTTCCGATAGAATTAAGACCTGCGAAGGTTGAACCTGGCGGTGTTGGCGTAGGAGTTGGCGATGGGTTATTTCCATCTTGAGATGAACCTGTACCGCTTGCGACTTCATCAAACTTGGCAGTGCCGATGTCGTTACAACCGCTCACAAATGCGAGAATGATTAAAAGTAATATTTGATGGTTAATGCGAAGTTTTGTCATAAATTAATCCTATTTTTATCTCTACTTGTATCGGATTTAAACACGAAAACTTTAATCCCTGATTCGTAATATAAAGCGTATTCATATAAACTTGGAGTTTTAAGGGGTTACGTTCGATTTTGGGGCGTAAAAAGGCGACCTTTGTATGGACTCGGCCCCTTGATTTTCTGGCAATAAAACACCGCTTTTATAGCTTTGCCACATGTATCTTTTAGGTTGTCATATTTTTTTAACCACCTATAATAGACGTATGCCAACTAGACTATTTAACAAAATTAAAAAGCCAACCTTCTCTGTAAGCTACGCTCTAAAAAAGGGCGTAAGCCAAAGGATGCTTCTTTACTACTTAAGTAAAGGAGTCCTTGTTCGTCTTTCTCATGGGGTCTATGCCTTTCCTGAAAAGCTTGAGATTGATTTTGAAAGTCTTGTTAAAGAAAAACTAACACAAGCCCCTCAAGGGGTTCTTGGAATGAAGTCGGCCCTAAAGTTTTATGGGCTAACAGAAGATGATCCTGCGGCAATTGATTTAATGGTGCCTGAAAAGAAAAAAAAAAAAAAGAAAATGGAAGACGTTAAGCTCCACACA
>CALMPX010000428.1 GCA_937871355.1 uncultured Bdellovibrio sp. | reverse complement strand
GTTAGCGATAATTTGGGCTAAAGTCGTTTTTCCTAAGCCAGGCGGACCAAACAACAAAGTGTGATCCAAGGGTTCCTGACGATTTTTTGCTGCTTGAACAAAGACTTTTAATTTTTCTTTAACATCTTGTTGCCCAGGAAATTCGTCAAATGACAAAGGGCGAAGTTTGTTTTCCCATTTAACTTCGGTTTCGTGCTGAGCCGATTCTAAAATACGTGTCACAGCTGACCCATTTTCTGCCCTGATAATTTTTGAAGACCTAATCGTACGCCATCTTCAATTGTCGCCTTGGCATCCACCGTTGAAATAAACTCATCTACCAAAATGGATTTGAAACCGAGATTAACCAAAGCTGAAACAATTTGACGGTGGTTTTCAGAGCGAATATTTTTGTTTTTGGCTCCTATTTTTTGGTCGATGAGAACCAATTTCCCTTGCAATGTGAGCACGATTTGTTCAGCCGTTTTTTTGCCGATTTTTGGTAGTCCGGACAGTGATTTGGCGTCACCATCTTCGATCCATTTTTGAATTTGTTGATAATGAGCGCCTGATAAAACATTTAAAGCAGATTTAGGTCCAATCCCGTTTACTTTTAATAATTGAGTGTAAAATTCTTTTTCAGGTTTTGTCAAAAACCCAAATAAATTCAAAGCATCTTCTCGAACATGCGTATAAATCCAAAATGAAATTTCTTGGCCGATCAACATTTGCGCATCATTAAGCGTTTGCTGAGTCGCTGATATTTCATAACCAACTCCGGATACATTTAAAATAATATGTTCGGTGCTGACGTCAAAAACCACACCATTTAAATACCCGATCATAATTCACTTCCTCATTTTTTTCTGACAGATAACTGAGCCACCTTTTTCATACTCTTTATTCGCAATTGTGTCGAATGAAAACAAGCCAGTGCTAATGCATCAGAAGCGTCCAGCGACTTAACTGGCGGAATTTTTAATATATTCTGAACCACACTGCGAACGTGTTCTTTATCAGCTCCGCCATTTCCCGTTATTCCTTTTTTTACAACGCGTGTGGCGTACTCATAAACTTCGATGCTTTCGCGCAAAGCTTCGTAAATCACCACGCCCCGGGCATGACCTAATTTAAAGGCACTGTCGGCATTTTTACCTAAAAATATTTTTTCAATGGAAATATGATCAGGTTTATACTCTTGAAATAATTCACGCACGCCTTGACCAATTTCTAACAATCGCTGCGTCAAATTTTCTTCGGCATCGAACTTAATAACTCCATACTCAAGTGGCTTTAGCCTTCCGTTCTCCGAGGAGATTACGCCAAATCCTAAAAATCTTGAGCCCGGATCAATACCTAAAATGATCATAATTAATTTTTTTCCTCTTTTTATTCAATAAGGTGCTTTTCATTCCGTCAATATAATGCCATGCTATCAAAAGGATGACACATAACAACGATGACAGCGACCAAAAAAAGAATGATCTAACGATCGGAAAAATAGAGTCTTTGCAGATTGAATTACAAACGAATCCCAAATCGTTATCTTTTGCACAACTGGCCGACCTGTACCTTGCTCAAAATATGAACGTCGAGGCCGAAAATCTGCTCTTACGAAGTCTAAAATATCATCCCGGGTCCGTCAGTGGGCACATGCTCTTGGGGCGAGTTTATCAACTTAAAAACGAAGACCAAAAAGCTTTAGAGCAATTTAATATTTGTCTTCAAAAAGCTCCCACCAATTGGACCTGCTACCTTCTTCGGGCGCAAATGTATCTTAAATTACAAAAACCAAAGCTAGCTTTAAATGATTTCAAACAAGTCATGCTTCATAATCCAAAACATAAGGGCGTTCAAAAATCGATTATTCGATTAGAAGGCCTGACCGCTGACGAGTACGACGAAGACTTATTCGAAATAAAAAACATAAATCAAATTGCGGCCAGCACCTCAGTCGCAACTCCAGTTAACGCTTCGACGGCACTTATAACCAATGAGGCTTGGTCCAAATTGAGCCCCCGCTTGGAGCGCGTTTTATCCCTTGTCGACGCCTTTACGAATCGTCAAGAATATGAAAAAGCCATTAAATTACTGCGTGAATGCCAATCTGAATTTGGTGACCAACCGAATAACGTCAGTGAAATTCAGTCCCGACTTTTAAAGCTTTCACAATTTGAAACGGCAGAGAAATTGCGCCCAAAAGAAGCAGGCCATATCTCTTTAGCAAGGCAAAGTTTAATCATTGAGAAAAAGCAAAAAGCACTCGAATTATTGCTGCGCAGAATAGTAGAAACTCGCATAAGTCCACTTGTGTGATGATGCTCGTTGTCTTACACTAAAAGCCATTATTAATAACTCAAGTAAAATATTTTTTATCATGGAGAATGTATGTACGAAACGGCAGATTTTAAAAAAGGTCTTAAATTAATGGTTGAGGGTCAACCCTATGTCATCGTTGATTTTCAACACGTTAAGCCTGGAAAAGGGAATCAATTTTCAAGAACTAAAATGCGTTCAATGCTAACAGGTCAAAATTTAGAACGAACTTTTAAATCTGGAGAAAAATTTGAAGTCCCCAATGTTGAAAATGTTGAAATGACTTTTTTGTACAAAGATGACAACGGCTACAACTTCATGAATCAAAATAATTTCGAACAAATTTCGATGATGGAGCATGAAATCGGAGATTCTAAAAATTATTTATGTGAAAACTTAGTTGTTGTTATCACCATCTACAATGACAAGCCAGTTCTGGTTGATGTTCCTAATGCTGTAAACTTAAAAGTAGCCCAAACTGATCCCGGCATCAAAGGTGACCGTGTTTCTGGAGCTACGAAACCAGCGACGATGGAAACCGGATTAGTTGTTAACGTTCCACTTCACATCAATGAAGGTGATATTTTAAGAATTGATACGAACGAAGGGGCTTACGTCGAACGCGTGAGCCAAAAGTAACTTTCTAAACTCATTTATCAACATAGAATCGAGGACCAGGCTTGGCAGGGATGAACAGCCTTGAAATTGAAATTCATAATTTGTTTCAAGAAAATGCTTCTATAGACTATGTTTGTCAGGAGCTTCTTTCGAAGTATGAAAAAAATGAAACTTTAAGCTCGCTTGAAGTTCAAGGACTTAGTCACTTTCTGGTTCAAGCTAAGAAGTTTGACCTCCTGAAAAAGTTCTATGTCAAATGCCTACGTCATCGAAAAATCGCGCAGCTTCCGTTGGGCTTTGTCGCTGAAGCCATTCACGCGAATGGTATTCCGATCAGTGAAGAAATCGCTTCTTTCTTTGAATACATCGTCAATATCCAAAAAGATGAAATTACGACGCTGCAATCGGGAATCGTTCGAGAATATTCAAAAGATATTGAAGAGAGATTTCAAAATTTAAAAACAGATTTTCAAAAAGACCGCCAAGAATTGAAAAATAAGTTGATCGAGCAACTGGCCAAAAATCGTTTGTATCAAATGTCTGATCAAGAGCAAGTCGTTCTTGATCAACTGTGCGCCTTGTTTCCGAACGACATCGAAGTTGGAATTTTAAAACAAGCTCAGCTTGAACGTCGCGCCGACGAAATTCTTTCTCGCTTTATGACTAAGAAAACTTTAGCTAAACCTAAAAATCCTCATTTGGAAATGTCTAACGAGACTGATGGAAATAAAATCATTCAAGATCTCGAAGCTAATATTCGCAAGCTCGCCGCCAAACTTGAAGTCGATGCTCCGGAACAACTCTACAATTTGAGTATACTTTCATACCAATTTGACTTTTACGATTTGACATTAGAAATTTTAGAAAAAACTCCCCAAACTCATTCGCGAGATTGGCTTAAAGCCGAAGTATTACACGATTGCGGACGATTTCTAGATCTGATTAAACTGATTGAAACTTTGGAAAGCTCAAAAGAAGCCAAGCCAGAAGATACGCACGGGGCTGTTTACCTCAAAGCTTTAGCCTACTA
>CALMPX010000427.1 GCA_937871355.1 uncultured Bdellovibrio sp. | reverse complement strand
GATTGAGCCCATGAGCTAGTTATAAAACCTTTCGATGTATAAGGAGTCCTGTATGAAAATTGTTCTTCATTTGACTGCACTTGCTTTTGTATTTGTTTCACTTGTTGGTTGTTCTAAAATAAAAAAATTAGAGCCCTCGTCATCTATTCAAACTTCACAATCAGCCTCGATTATTAATGGGGTGATCGTTCCACCTGAAAATGAATTAGGCCAATCCACTGTGGGCTTGTTAGTTAATGTTAATGGGACTTGGTATCAAATGTGTACGGCTTCTATTATCGCTGAAAATATGATTCTGACGGCGGCTCATTGTGTAGGTTATGTTAATAAGTTACGTGATAATATTGTCGTTAATTTTTCTTTAACAACGGTTGATAACAGTATTCAGGCTGACCCTGAGCAAACACATGTGACCGATGTCAGCCTTGTTTTTAACACCATCGGAGTTGTCGAAATTATAGAGCATCCGGACTACCAAGGAGATGTTGATAACGACATCGCTATTATTCGTTTAAAACAGAATATCCCATCGACTCATAAGCCCGCTGATTTTTTACCTTCCATATATGTTGATACGGTAGCGCAGAAATTAACTTTTGACGGCGAAACGAAAAACGTTTCGTTATTTGGATTCGGACTGACTTCTGAAGCCGATGACAACGGATCTACTGTTTTAAGAATGACCACTGTGCCAGCTCAATTTAAAGGATCTGTGTTGGTCACAGATCAGACACATGGGACAGGAGCTTGTAATGGTGATTCTGGCGGACCCGCTTTTGTTACAGTCGATGCAAAGAATTATTTAGTTGGAGTGACTCATGGGCCCTATATGGATTTCGTTACCTGCCATGAACTTGGTGCTTACTTGAATCCTAATCTTTATTTTGATTTTATCAAAAAAACGATTTTTGATTTGAATGCGATTGTATTTTAATTTTGAAATTTAAATAGGCGAGGTATCGATGAAAGCTCAGTTCTTATTTTTAAATATTCTTCTGACCGGTGTATTGGTATTTGCGCAAACACCAAAAATAAAATTAGATCCGATTAAATTAGCCGAAGACACCAGACAAATTAATGATCCAGCCTTGATTGCTGCCGTGGATTCGAATCAAGTTGATCAACAGATTAAAGCGGCGGTAGCTATTGGTCGTATTTTAAAACCAGAAGGTGTTGATTTACTTTTGAAACTACTTAAAGCGAGCCCTCGCGTTCAGGTTCCAGCTATTTATGCCTTGGGTCAGTACGGATGGGATACCGCTACTTCGGGAAGTCGTGAAAAAGAATTAGTCACGGCACTTCAATCGTTTTTACAAGGAGCTCTTACCTTGAAGCTTCTAGCGATAGAAGCCATTGGTAAACTGTATCAACCTGAAAATCAGAATATGATTATTCCTTTTTTGGACGATGCCAGTCCAGCGGTACGTGATCAAGCCTTAAGATCTTTGTATCAATTAAGAAACTCAGCTAAAGTACGTGGTGAATTAGCAACTTTGTTGCCTATTGATACGGTCACTTTATCGAAAATAACTCTTTTGCTGAACGATTCGAAAACAGATATTCGCATAAGTGCAGCGTATTTATTAGATGCTTTAAAAGATAAAAGCGCCTTAAATGCACTATTGAAATCAACTCAAGATCAAGATGGAATGGTCCGTCTTTTCAGCATCAGAGCCATCGGCAATTTGGAAAAATTAGATGCGTTAGATAAAAATACTCTTTTACCAAAACTAGTAGGGGCCGTTCAAGACTCATCTTATTTAGTAAGAACTGAAGCCTGGCTGACAATGACAAAACTTCAAATTGTTCCTGAAGTCTTGCAACAAATCGGAAGTCAATTTGAGCTTTTAAAGCAAGATAAAAATGCGCATGTACGTTCAGTGATTGTTGATGCCTTAGCCTCTCAGGCGACAGCGACGCCTGATCTTTTTGATGAATTTCTAAAAGATTCAGGAGCATTGGTCAGAGCCCGGGCCGTGGTCGCTAGATCGCAATTACTCAAAGATCATTTAATTGATTTTTTACAACAGACTCTTCAGGATTCTTCATGGTGGGTCAGAAGCAAAACAGCAGATGTGATCGATTCGCTCCCGGCTGTCGTCAAAGAGACATTTATTTTTGAAGCGATCAAAGATAGCGCGGTTCAAGTTCGTGTGAATACAATTTTAAATTTAGTAAACACGACGACACCGCTGGTGATCACTTTGGTTGAAAATAAATTAAAATCGAAGGACTTATCTGAAAGATATTCAGCTTTAGCTACGATTTATAGTCAGCAGCAGCCGAATATGATGACTCTACTTAATGATTGTTATTTAAATAGCCAAGAAAAAAAATTCCAAGATATTCGCACGGACATCATCAGTATTTTTGCCTCA
>CALMPX010000426.1 GCA_937871355.1 uncultured Bdellovibrio sp. | reverse complement strand
GGTGGATACCCTATGGGCGGTAATCAAATGGGTGGATACCAAATGGGAGGCTACCAAATGGGAGGCTACCAAATGGGCGGCTACCCGATGGGTGGTTATGCTATTAACGGTGGAGTTGCTGTAAATGGTGGATACCCTATGGGCGGTAATCAAATGGGTGGATACCAAATGGGAGGCTACCCGATGGGTGGTTACGCTATTAACGGTGGAGTTGCTGTAAATGGTGGATACCCTATGGGCGGCTATCAAATGGGCGGCTACCCGATGGGTGGTTACGCTATCAATGGTGGAGTCGCGGTCAATGGTGGATATATGCAATCAGGTTACATGCAATCTGGAGCCGTGACGAACGGACAATACCAGCAGCAAATGTTGCAAATGCAATTACAAATGCAACAGCAGCAAATGCAACAGCAGATGCAGTATCAACAAGCGCAAATGCAAGCGCAAATGCAAGCGTACCAGCAACAAATGGCGGTCCAACAACAAGCGGCTCAAGTTCAGCAAGAGATCGCTTCGTTGCAAGTGCGTTTACAAATGTTGTACTCAGGAGCTTACACTTCGAATTCGACCTACAATACAGGAACAATTCCGTATCCGACGAATTACCAAAACGGAACAACGTTACCTTCAATTGGAACTGTCACGCCAACCAATGGTGGGACACAAGTCACAGTACCAACGAACGGTCGGTAAGACCGTTTCTTGGAAAAATTTGAAATTAAAAATTGCTACGATAGCCACACGCATTTTGTGGCTACCGGGCAAACTCGTTTAGGTCTTCAGCTACAAGATTTAAAATCAGCTTTAGATATTAAAAATAAAATTATTAAACCTGAATATTTTCAAGCTCACTGGATCAACGGTTTCGGTTGGAATCAGTATTTATGGAGTGATTCGTCATTACCGACAAAAGAAATCTTAGATTCGATTTTCCCCGATACTCCCGTTTTTTTAAGCCGAGTCGATGGCCACGCCAGTTGGATTAATTCAGCAGCTATCGAAGAGCTTAAAAAAAATCATTATGATTTTAGTCGCGATCCGGTCGGTGGAAAAATCGAAAGAGATATTCACGGAAATCCCACCGGAGTTCTGTTTGATCAAGCCCATATTCAGGCCCTGTTAAAAATTCCATTTTTTTCAACCAAACAAACTATTTCGCACATTAAAGAGTCGCTTCGTATATTTAATCAGGCCGGATTCACGCATATTCGCGATTTATCGATGAATTTTCCGACGGCGGCGATCTTACATGATCTGCATCAGAAAAACGAACTGACGGCCTGTATCGATGGGTTTGTTACGGTTGAAAATGGAGAAGATCTGGCGCGGGGGCTGGCCGATTTTGAAAAGTGTAAGACATTACCAAATCCTTTTTTACGCATGCAGGGATTAAAAGTATTCGTGGATGGATCTTTAGGTTCAGAGACAGCTTTTATTTCACAACCCTATGTGGGAAAGTCGGGACGCGGGATCATGGCCTGGAGCGCAGAAGAAATTCGTTCAGCGATTAGGTTTTGCTGGAGTCGTCAAATTGAAATCGCTTTTCACGTTATTGGGGATGCCGCTGTGGAAATCGTGGTTAAGGCGGCACGAGAAATTTCGGCCGCTGGGATTTTAGGAAAAATACATTTAGAACATGTTCAACTTTTAAGACCTGATGTCATTCATATGATGAAACCGCTTCATGTGCATTGTCATATGCAGCCCTGTCATTGGTTGAGTGATAAGAAATGGCTTAAAGATAAAATCGGAGATTTGACTCCGTATTTATTTCAATGGGAACTTTTACGTAAAAATAAAATTCCCATTTCTTTTGGCAGTGATTCTCCGATTGAACCGACTTCATTAATTCGAAATTTGGCAGCTTTAAAAGATACTGAACTTCATGGAATTCCCAAATTGAATGCCGATTTTAATTTAGTCCATGCCCATCCAGATTGGACATGGACCAATTCAAAAACGGTCTATTCATATGAAAAAATCCATGAAGTCCATTTTAACGGAAAACAAATTATTTAATAAGTCACTTCAATCTGATACGGGCTGAGAAGTCCAATCACTAAGGCCGCAGCGGCCACATAGATCAATGGTTTTTCATAGTTTTTCCATTTGAATTCTGAACTTGATACTTGAGCCGTGTAAACATGAGAGTTTCCACATTCATTTTCAAAGAAGGTTGTGTACTTTAATTCATTAAGTAGCGGCGATGTTGTGTAATTTTCACAGTTTCCTTGTATCAAATCGTGCGATTGAGTTTCTAAAGCATTTATAGGTTCCGTGAACGGTGTTATCTTTATGCTCTTTGTGTACTTTTGTTTGTATTTTAAATTGAGGTACTGTTTTTTTGTTAAAAATTTATTAAATAATACGTAGGTTTCAGCTTCTGGTTTTTCTTCGAATATATTTTGCAAATCTAAACTGAGTTCTTTGAGTTCATTTTTAATTTGAGTTAAAACAATATTCTTATCAATTGTTTCAAAACGATTGATAATCTTAATCAACAATTCCACTTGTTCGAGATTAAGATTTTCATCAATCAGTAAATTTTTAACTTTGAGC
>CALMPX010000425.1 GCA_937871355.1 uncultured Bdellovibrio sp. | reverse complement strand
AAATGTAAAGTAAGTGATTCGGTTAACTCTGATTTAGACAGTGTGTTTAATGATTTTTGTACGAAATTGCACAGTGAACCCAAAGTGGTTTGTCATCGCGATTACCATTCTCGAAACTTAATGATTAAACTGGATCAAGTTTACGTTATAGATTTTCAAGACGCGCGCATGGGTCCGATTCAATATGATTTAGTTAGTTTATTAAAAGATTCTTATGTCGATATTTCAGATCAGTATGCTGATAAAATGTTGAAATATTATTTTGAACACACTCAATTTGTTCAAAATAATGCAAAAAGTTTAGAGCATTTTTATTACATCTATGAAATGCAATCGATTCAACGCTGCTTAAAAGCCTGTGGTAGTTTCGCCAGCTTTATGAATATGCGTGAAGATAAGCGATACTTAAAATACTTACCAGCCACCTTAAAACGTGTGATGCGAGCCTTAGGTCATTTTCCCGAATATAAAGTATTAAATGATATCTTGATCGATTCCGGAGCGTTAGAAAAAAATTATGCCCAAATGTAATGTCATGTTATTCGCAGCTGGATTGGGTACACGGTTACGCCCTTATACCAATATTCATCCCAAGCCGACAATTCCACTGATGAATATTCCGTTGGGGTATTATTTATTTCCTTATCTTCAAAAATTATCTGTGGATAACTTTGTGGTTAATACATTTTATATTCCTGATAAAATTCATCAACTTTATAAGAATAAAGAGGCTTCGATTCAATTTTCTGACGAAGTTCAATTTATTAAAGGAAGCGGAGGGGGATTAAAACAGGCGGAAAATTTATTTGGTCTGCACCCTAAAGATATTCTTGTTTGCAATTCTGACGAAGTTTTATTTACGCCAGAAGAAAATTTCCTTCAAAAGGCTTTTAATAAACACCAAGCTCATCGTGCTTTCGCTACTTTAGTGGTGATGAAGCATCCGTTAGCTGGAACAAAGTTTGGCGCTATTTGGACAAATGATCAAGGACGCGTTATTCATATTGGCAAAGAGGCTCCGACTCAAAAAGCACAACCTTGGCATTTTGTCGGACTTCAGTTTTTATCACCGAAAATATTTTCTTTAATAACAAGCGGAATAGAATCAAATATTTTTTATGATGTATTGATTCATCATTTAAAAAACGAAGTCGTACAAATTTATCCGATCGAAGCCGATTGGTATGAAACCGGTAATATTATAGATTACACCGAAGCGAAGCACGATATTATCACAAAACTTAAATTAGAACCTCATTATCAAAAACACTTTGAAGCTTTAAATCAGCTTCCGAAATTACCGGGGCATCAGATCGGTGATTTGGCCTAATCAAGTTTAATTTCGGCTAACCATTCGCTGGCTTTTTTAATTTTGACTCCATAGGCATTTGATTTATCTCGTTTTAGATTTTTCACAAGTTGTATCATTTCTACATTTTTAACTTGGTCACCAAATAATTTAAAATTAGGAGCAGGTTCATCATCTGATAATTTAACTTCGATCATAATTGACTTATTTTCTATATCATTAGATTTTAATAAAAAATCAATTTCACGGCCGCCTTTTACTTTTAAAAAATTTAAAGTATACGATTTCCCGTGAACATCTTGTTGATAATGTGATTCTTTTAATAATGAGCAGGCGACTAAGTTTTCTAGCTTAATAGATTCATCACCATTGACGTAGGCCGTATCATAAAAATAATATTTCGGCTCTTTTTTTACAGAGCGAGCGATATCTTTTGAATACGGACTAATTTTAAAAATAATATAAACTTCTTCGAGCAAATCGAGCCAACGCTGTATAGTTTTATGATCCTTTTGTAAATCGTTTGCTAATGAATTGATTGATAATGGCGAACCCACTTTTGATCTGAGAAGCTCAATGAGTAGTTCCATGGTTCTTATATCGCGAATAACCTGTATATCAATAAGGTCTTGTCTTAAAATTAGATCAATATGCGATTGTCTCCAGCGTTTATATTCTCGCATATCATTAGTTAAGAACGGCTCAGGATAGCCGCTCACATTCATAAGGCGATCCATAATTGTATCGGGAGACAAGTTTATCTTAGTTTGTGAAAGCTCTTTAATATCAAAAGGATGTAAGCGAAAATAAAAGTGTCGACCAGCGAGAGATTCTCCAACTTTTTTAAAAGTATCTAGCTTAGCTGAGCCAGTTACAAGTATATTTGGATTTTCTTCGTCACTATCATATATACCTTTGAGCCATGATTTCCACTTAGGCATTTTGTGCAATTCATCGAAAATAACTAAATCAACGTCGCGATTCCATGTCTTTTTTAAAAAAATTGAACGGTCTTCTGATATATCGTAATTAAAGTATTGGAAAGAATTCGTTAAGTTTTTTGCTAAAGTAGTTTTTCCACACTGACGTGGACCAGAGATAATCACAATTTTCTTTTCTAAATCTTTCAAGACAGCATCTGTGATATGGCGGAATCTGGGGTTTTTAGTTGTTTTCATCATATGACCATTTTAGCGTCTATTCCCAAATAGTCAAGACCATTTGGGAATACGTGCCAATTTAGTCGATTTACCGGGGCATCAGATCGGTGATTTGGCCTAAGACGACTTTTTTATTGGCTCCGGTAGACTGTGCTAAATTAGAAGGAATATGCCAAACACGACAAGCGGCAAGCAGCGCGAAAGCCGCGCCTTCGACGCTTTCACTGGGCCACCCAAGGCTTTCAATCGTGACGACTTTGCTGCTGGCTAATTCATCTTGTAACCGCTTCATCATATAATTATTTTTAGCTCCACCGCCGCAGAAAATAATTTCTGACGGATAGGGTTTGCAAAAACGTTGATAGCTTTTAGCGATGCTTTGCACCGTGAGTTCAGTTAATGTCGCCAAACGATCATTCAGTGGTAATAGCGTCAGTTCATTTTGAAAAGTGGCATAAAAATCTTTTCCGAATTGTTCGCGGCCACAACTTTTAGGAGGAGCTTCGGCAAAGTATTTAAAATTCAGCATGCGAATGAGTAATTCGGTATTTACTTTTCCACGGCTAGCGAATAATCCGTTTTCATCAAAATTACGTTTACCATTGGTGTAGCGACGAATTTCTTCATCAATCAGCATGTTAGCTGGACCCGTATCAAAAGCCAAACTGAGCTTATTATTTTTAATAAGACTTAAATTGCTGATCCCGCCAAGATTATGAATGCTCACAGTTTTATTTTTTTTCCCGAAAACCACTTCATGAAAAAAAGGAGCCAACGGGGCACCGTGACCTTCGGCCGCGATGTCACCGGCACGGAAATTAGACACAACAGGCTTTTTAGAAACTAAAGAAAGATAACTGGGTTCGCCAATTTGTAAAGTTGATTTTTTTCCTTCATGAAAAACAGTTTGTCCATGAAGACCAATCAGATCGACTTTTTTCAGTTTTGATTTTAAATCATTAAAGCAATCGGCGTAAAATTTTCTCAGTTCATGATTAACAGCGGATAATGAATAAACCGTTTTTTCATTTTGAGCACAGGCCAGCAATTTTTTTTTCAAATCAGCGGGAAAGCGAAAGGACTGCATACCCACGTATTCACATTTTAAATTTTTCTTTGATATTTTTATTTTTACAAAATCAGCCCCATCTAAACTGGTGCCACTCATGATGCCTAAAACATTTAATTTATTCATACTTTAAGGCTAAATGAAGAAGGGCTAACTTTCAAGTTAGCCCCGACTAGATATCTACTTGTTATTAAACAAAATTATTGTTCAATAAACATATTTTGTTTTTGTTTTAAGTTATAACGGCGATTCATCATTTTAAACACGTTATCGCCTTCAGCGCCAATCGTATCTCCGTGGTAATCTTTCGTTAAACCTTCAGCCGAAGCTGGGGTACGAGCCACTTCTTGAACTGGACCGTACTCACCTTTTTTCGAATTCATACCGGTTGTTGCACTAGTTCCGGCCGAATCTTTCGAAGATGAAGGCGCAGTTAACGCCGCCGATGGAATACCTGTGCCTTTAGTCAATTCACCTTTAACGTTTACGCTATTTTTAGCTAAGATGCTGTTAGGATCATTAACCAGGGATAAAACCTGTTTAGCTTGATCTTTACTAAATCCAGCTTTAA
>CALMPX010000424.1 GCA_937871355.1 uncultured Bdellovibrio sp. | reverse complement strand
TGACTCGAATAGTCTATTCGCAGATATATATTATGATTTATTGTCGATGGGATGGTTGAAATTTTTATTATATATTTCAATTTCGTATTTCTGTATTAATTTAATATTTGGATTGGTGTATTTTTTTTCAGGGCCGGCCGGGTTGTCTGGAAATCATATAGCCGGATCATTAGATTTTTTCACGCAGTGTTTTTTCTTTAGCGTGCAGACGTTTTCAACAATCGGTTATGGGGGTATTACGCCGGTCAGTTTTTTTACTAACTCTGTCGTTTCATTTCAAGCGCTCGTCGGTATGCTCAGTATAGGGTTAACGTCCGGACTATTTTTTATTCGTTTTTCGAGACCATCTGCCAAAATTTTATTTAGCGATCAAATTTTGATTACACGTCATAGGGGTAAAAGAAATCTTGTTTTTCGACTAGCCAATTCACGCATCAATACTATTTTAAATGCTCAGCTCAATGTCACGGTGATGCTCGATCATAAAACCGAAGAAGGTATGAGTCTTCGAATTTTAAAAGATCTTAAGCTAACCAGAAGCTTTAATGCGGTGTTTTTTTTAAATTGGATAGTGACTCATGAAATCGATACAGAAAGTCCGTTTTACAACTTATCTCATGCCGATCTTGAAGCTTTGCAGTTCGAAGTTATGGTTTCTTTTTCTGGAACCGATCAAACGTTTTCACAATCGATACACGCTGGAAAGGTCTATGGTTTAAATCAAATTTATTACGATAGACATTTTGAAGATATGCTTATCCGCGACGGAGCAGTAACCAAAGTCGACTTAGATAAAATTTCAAAACTAAAAGACTAACTTAAATAAGCTTCAATCACACGAGGGTCGTGTAATAATTCGGCCCCCGTGCCAGACAACGTCAATGTTCCCGTTTCTAAAACATAGGCCCGATCAGAAATTTCCAAAGCTAAAATCGCGTTCTGTTCAACAATCAACAAGCCTAAACCTTGTTTCTTAAGATCTTCAAATTTTGAAAAGATCTGGTCGATAATGACCGGTGCTAAGCCTAATGAAGGCTCATCTAATAATAAAAATTCCGGTTGGCTCAT
This sequence comes from uncultured Bdellovibrio sp., assembly GCA_937871355.1. GTDB lineage: Bacteria > Bdellovibrionota > Bdellovibrionia > Bdellovibrionales > Bdellovibrionaceae > Pseudobdellovibrio. The sequence goes on along the minus strand of CALMPX010000424.1, from coordinate 625 downwards.
CAGCGCCCGTGAAATCGCCAGCATCTGCTGTTCGCCGCCAGAAAGCGTTCCGGCGATCTGCTTAATTCTTTCCGCTAATTTTGGAAAAAAAGTTAATTGTTCTTCGAGCAGTTGTTTTATTTCAGAAGAATTTTTATTCAGGTAAGCACCTAACATGAGATTATCATACACTGTTAAATTAGGAAAAATACCGCGGCCTTCAGGGCATAACGTGATTCCACGAGAAATACGATGAGCCACTGATAATTTTTCAATACGGCTGTCGTTAACAGAAACTGTTCCTGATGAGGGCAGTAATCCCATCAGAGCTTTTAATGTTGTCGTTTTTCCCGCGCCATTACTGCCAATTAAAGTGGTGATTTCTGAAGTGCGAAAATTAAAGCTGATATCTTTAATAGCCTTGATATTTCCGTAGTTCACCGAGAGATTATTCACTTGGATAAGTTGAGGCGTAATTTTTTTCATATTAAGCTCTTTTTCCCAAATAAGCTTCGATCACTTGTGTGTTCGCTTTGATTTCGGCCGGAGTTCCTTCGGCAATTTTTTCGCCGCGATTCAGCACCACCAGGCGATCGCAGATATTCATTACTAATTTCATGGCATGTTCAATCAATAGAACAGTGAG
>CALMPX010000423.1 GCA_937871355.1 uncultured Bdellovibrio sp. | reverse complement strand
AATTTCACTGGCAGGGGCGCCTATTTTATGTTGAAATTTAACACCCATCCAGCCGTGGCTATTTTTTGACGCTGTCGCGACAGTGTCTGCAAAGGCGAAGAATGTTGTTTTGTTTCCCCGCACCTCATTGAGGCGTTTAATCAGTTTTTCGAATTCTTTTTCGAGCATGTGCTTTAATCGTGAGTCGCAAACATAGCGACCTGATTTTTCTTTGCCATAAATGATGTCACTATAAGTCATATCATAGGCAGAAATTGTTAGAGCGATGGTTTGAGAAGCTTTCCCTGCTTGAAAAAACTGTCGGGCCACTTCTTGACCGGCGCCGATTTCAGCGAAAGTGCCGTATAATTTTATATCCGTGTTAATATCAAGTGCTTTTTCTAAAGTAGTTTGTGTTCTCATTAGGCATTATCCTTAAATTTTGTTTTATCGTCCGCATTTTGCGTATGCGCTGTTTCGGTTCTGATCCATCCCGTCACAGCAAGACTCATTGCCTTTTCTACCGACATATCGACATGGTGAATATTATTTTTATTGATGAGGAGGGTGTAGCCACCAAGTCCGTAACTCATAGGAAAAAGAACGGCTATACAATCGGTAGGCAAATCATTTTTAATTTCGAGATCTCCAAAGTCTTCACGAGTGACTAATCCTAAGGCTGTCATGTTGTCAGAGAATTTGACCAGGACCACTTTTTGTGGTGAATGTCCATTCTGACTTTTTGAAAATAAATTAATGAGATCTCGTAAAGGGGAGTAGACCGCCTTAATAAGAGGGATTTCGGTCATTTTTTTTTGAAATTTTTTGATAATAGTCGCAGTGATTAAATTATTAACTAATAATCCAAAAATAAAAACAACAAGCAGTGTTGCAATAAAACCATAGCCAGGGAAATAAAATCCCTCTGGTAAAAAGTCGCGTATAAATTTTCCCAAGATATTTTCGATCAGAGAAATCCCAGTGATCAAAATATATATTGTAACAGCCAGGGGTAATAAGGTAATTAAACCATTAAGAAATATTTTTTTTATTTTTGTAATCATTTATGAATATGATTCACAAGGTCAAAAGCTGAGTCAAGCTGCTTTCGCCTTGTCACAATAATTAACGATCCACAAAGGAGAACGGGATATGAACAAAATGATCAACGCAGTCGTTTTAGCAGCCGCTTTAACACTATCAACTCAAGCTATGGCGCACGAAGGTTTGGAACTCGGTATCGGTTCTGGAACAACTCACGCTTTAACTCCAGATGATTTCAAAAACGCCGCAAAAACAGGTGATGCTAATCAGTATTGGATTGGTTACGGTTTTGATAAAAACTGGGGTGCAGAACTAGGTTATGATTCTTTTGATTTTGATGGAATAGATTCAAAACACCAAGCTATTTCAGCAACAGGTGTTTACAACTTTATCGCTGATTCGATGGTTCATCCCTTAGCTAAATTAGGTTTAGGTATGACTGAAAATAAGAATTCAGCAGGTGACAAGAAAAATTCTCCTCACGCAAAAGCAGCCTTGGGTATAGAGGCTAACTTTAAATATGCTTCTGTTGGGGCATTATTTAACTACATCTACATTCAAAAAACTCAAGAAACTCCAGAAGTTAATAATGTATCAGCTTTAATTCCTGCTGTTTACTTAACAATTCACCATGCACGTAACGAAGAAACAGTTTCTAAATCTGCGGCTC
>CALMPX010000422.1 GCA_937871355.1 uncultured Bdellovibrio sp. | reverse complement strand
AATTTCTCAAAAACAATTTTGGCGTGATCGACGCGAACAAATTTATCCAATGTCCACATCAGCATAACAACGAAAACACCGATTCGAAGCGACAGCAGACTGATTTCTAATTTTCGTTGCGTTTCTGTATTCATCTTTCCCTCCTAATTTCTTCGCCACTCGTGAAATCTGCTTAGAATCTTAAGTGCCAATTGTGGCGCGTTCTTTCTTTTCCAAACGCCAGCCGCATATTTGTTGGCTTCACTCAATGTTGGATAAATGTGGATCGTGCCTAGTATTTTATTAAGTCCAAGTCCGTACTTCATTGCCGTAACGTATTCGGCGATGATGTCACCTGCGTGATGACCAACAATGGTAACACCAAGAATCTTGTCACTTCCTGGTGCCGTGAGAACTTTCACAAAGCCATGAGCTTCGCTATCAGCGATGGCCCGGTCTAAGTCTTCGATCCCGTATTTCGTAACCTGATGCTCGATTCCTTTTTCCTTCGCTTCGCTTTCGTTGAGACCAACTCGCGCAACTTCCGGATCGCTAAACGTACACCAAGGAATAACTCTGTAATCCACCTTGAATGTTTTAAACGGACTAAACAAAGCATTTACCGCAACATACCAGGCTTGGTGAGCCGCCGTGTGAGTGAACTGATAGGGGCCTGTGACATCTCCACAAACATAGATATTGGGAAAATTTGTTGTACGCAAAAATTCGTCGGCGACGACAGTCCCACGGTTTGAAATTTCAACTCCAAGTTTTTCTAATCCAAAGCCAGTAACATTCGCCTTGCGCCCCAGTGCCAATAGGATTTGATCGAATTCAATTGCAACTTCCTTCCCTGAACTTTCACAGATAAGCCGAGATCCGCTCTGACCATTTTCGATTCGCAAAGCCTTGTGGGACGTTAGAATATTGAGGCCCTCTTGACTAAAGGACTTGGCTACAACTTCCGACACGTCCTCATCTTCACGAACCATAATTCGATTGGCCATTTCAACCAAAGTGACCTTTGTTCCAAGTCGGGCAAAAGACTGAGCGAGCTCACATCCAATCGGTCCGCCACCCAAGACAACAAGCTGTTTGGGTTGCTCTCGAAGGTTCCAAATGTTGTCAGACGTCAAAGGCTTAACTAATTCGAGTCCTGGAATTTTAGGAACTAAGGGACGAGCCCCCGTAGCTACGACAATATTTTTTGTCGTAATAGTTTTCCCATTTACTTGAATTTCATAGGGAGAAAGAATTTGAGCTTCGCCCGTAATACACTCGACGCCCAGCTCGGTGTAACGCTCAATCGAATCATGTGGTTCAACTTCATGAATGACTCGCTGTACTCGTTCCATAACTTTTGAAAA
>CALMPX010000421.1 GCA_937871355.1 uncultured Bdellovibrio sp. | reverse complement strand
GAATTATTTAGTCACGATTTAACTCTTTATCAAACATCACAACCCAGTATTGCGATAAATCAAGATCGACATCTAAACGACGAAGTAATGATGAAATCCCGCCTAGTTTTCTGTGCAAAAATAATAAACGATGGGGTGGAGCTGAATACTTTAGGCTGCTGACAAATTTACGAACACATTCTTTCGTTCTTCGGTTATATTCTTGATTGCCGAAACTGAATTTATTATTTTTCTCTGAAGTAAAGAAAGGCTCAACTGCCATGTTTAATAATTCAATGAATAAATCTTTGGCCTCTTGATCTTCCCGGCGATCGAGTAAGTTAAAATCCACTGCTATTTTAATCACTTCGGCTTTTTGTGCTTCTAGATCTTTTGCCTTTTTCAAGGCGTAAACATTGTTAATCAAATTGAGATATTGCGTTCTGAAATCTTTGTCGTATTCACGAGTGGCGCCAAAATCTAATAAGACGATTCCAACATTTCCCGCCTCTTCGCGGACAAGGAAATTGGCAAAGTTTGGATCTGTTTGAACTAAACCCCAGTGATAAAATTCATGACAGTATAAATTGAGAACTAAATGTGCTAATTTTTCTTTCTTTTTCTGACTTGGATTTGTTTGCAACCAATCATTGATACTTAAGCCTTCTTCCCAAGACATGGTAATCACTTTTTTTGTGCTCATCGTCGTATAGGGCTCTGGCGAATAATATTTATCTTTGTCATTACTAATAGTTGAAATGAGTTTACGATATTTTTTTAAATATTCGACCTCTTGCTCAAAATCGACTTCTTGATTTAAAACAGATTTCATTTCGGCAAATAGTGGATTTAAATTCATTTGACGATTGGTCATGGCACAAAAACTTTGAGCCACTTTTTTAAGTAAAGCGACATCGGAATTAATGGTTTTAGCGACGCCTGGATGTTGAACTTTAAGTACAACCTTTTCACCTTTATATTCAGCTGTATGAATTTGTGCAATACTAGCTGAAGCTATTGGGCTTTCTATAATATTTTCTAATTTATTAAACTTATCCTCGCCCAATTCTTTTTTCAAAGTTTTCTCAATTGTTTTAAAAGGAACTTCTGTTCCTCTGTTTTGCAACTGACTGATGATTTGTACCGCTTCCGGTGGAAAGTAATCATCCAATTCGATACTGAGCATTTGGCCGGCCTTCATGGCCGCCCCTTTAAGTTGTGATAATGTTTCTGTGATCATCTTGGCTTGTTCAATACGAGATTTCAAATCCCCAGATTTTAATTCTTTGAGCCCGACTTTAACAGAAAGTTTAGTGAGCTCAAAAGTGCGTTTAAAAAATGAGTCCGACATATTATAACCACCAAAAAATAAAAATTGAAATTAAAGTAGGGATCAACGCACTTTTAAATAAACTTAAAGCACTGATTCCGCTCGTTCCAAAAGTAGGATTTAAAATACTATATCCCGCAGGGTTCGGCGCATTGGCAATAACAGTCAAACCACCTCCAACCACACTTCCGGCGACTAAAGCATATTTTGAAATTTCGGTGAGGCCCTCAACTTGGGAACCTAGATAAGTGATGGCCGCATTATCTGTTACCGCCGTTAAAGTGGCTGCTCCAAGATATAAAGATAAGGCTCCTAGTTTCGATAAGACAGGACCTAACCACCAGCTTTGCATCCCACCCAAGACGACTAAGCCACCTAAGAAAAAGGCGACTAGCAAAGGCCCTTTTAGCTGAAGTGGTTTTTGATACTCTTCCGTGACTGCAGATAAACCTAAGAAAAATAAAAAGAATGATATAAAAACCACACTGTGATGATGATTCAAAACGATTAGAAATAAGAATAATAAATGGAGTCCGGTAATCCATATCGGCATCGATTCAGACTTATTAACTCTCATTTTTGTCGGCAATATCAAACTACTAATTTCTTTATTAAATTGAATGGCTACGATACTTGTCGAAATAATCATAGCGATAAAAGCTTTCCATCCAAAATGCGTCAGCATATAAGTCATGTCCCAATTCCACTTAGCCGCGACCATCAATACCGGTGGAGCTGCAAACGAAGTTAAGGTGCCACCAATAGAAATATTGACAAACAGTAAACCTAAAGTGGCGTATCTTAACTTCTGAGAAATACCTTGATTGTAAAAACGATCCAATAAAATCAAGGCCGTTACCGTCATAGCGGCGGGCTCGGTGATAAAGCTTCCTAAAATAGGTCCGACGACTAAAGTGGATATATAAAATGCTAAATTCTTATTGAGAGGTAATAAACGTGCCAAACTATCTATTATATATGTTGCACAGTTTAAAATAGGCTTGGTCGCACAAATCGTCATTAACACAAATACTAATAAGGGCTCGGCAAAGCTACGACCTTCTAAATATTGAACGGCAGAATGTGATGTGTCTAATAATGCATATGACAAAATAAAAAGAGCGGCCCAGATCCCAAAGACCACTTCAACTTCACCTAAGAAATGAAAAAAGTTCTCACCAATAGATCCTTGCGCAAAACGACGTGCTTGAATCTGGAAAAATTTCACGGAAAAAGTATGTAGAATCGCTAAAACAAAACAAATCGTTCCAGCATATTCAATTGAGCTAACTTGAGTAAAATCCATCGGTGGGCTCGCAGAGTAAAATGTTTACTCTAGCCTAGCACCAACGCCCTTCAGATTCAATTATAACTGGTCCCACAATCACTCTGAATCAAAATAATGCGATGGCCTACGGCTTGCTTTACCAGATCACGTACAAATAAACCGGGGGCAAAATGAACCAAATGAATGTTTTAAGCAAATGTGTGTTTACTCTAGCAATGATCTGTTCACTTAATTTATCGGCGCAAAGCGCTCCAGCTGAAAAGCTATCAACTCAAATCAAAAGATCAGCCTCAACGGCCGCGGTCGCCAATGATTTTTTGACCCAGAACTACTACAAGACAACTCAATTTTGTGCGCAGTACGGACTAGTTGATGTTCCCTACCAAGAAACTGAATACACGACAGAATCTGTTCCCTACACCGTTGATATTCCTTACATCGTCAGCGTCCCCTACACCGTGAATGTTCCTTATACTGAATGGGTGACAGATTATCGCACAGAGCAACAATGTCACTCCGTACAAAAAACTAAAAATGTTTGTCACATTGAACAAGAATGTTATTTAGTTCCTGGTGGAAAACAATGTCGCGACAAAAGTGTTTGCCAAAATATCTTAGTCCCTGCACAAGAATGTACAAATGTACAAGTTCCTTACCAACACGAAGTTACAAAATACCGTCAAGAAACTCAATACCGCGATGAAACGCGCTATCGCCAAGAAACACGCTACCGTGATGAAACAGTCGCTCACCAAGTTACAAAATACCACCAAGAACAACAATGCGTTGATACTAAAACTGTAAAAACTTTTGATCATCAAGCACGCTTTAACTTAGTCGTCATATTTCCGCTCAGTGCCGTTTTACAACCCAAAGATCAAGAGATCCTCAATTTAAAACTGATCTCAACCAGCGAATCAAAACCACAAGTTCGTCTTGATGTTGTGAGCTCAATCTACTCGTACCGAATTAAACAACAAAATTTAAAATCTGGTGTTTTAGTGGTGGAATTAGAAATTTACGATTCAAGTGCTCTTTTACAGCAAGCTGATCTCGCAGAATTAAAAAAAGGGGCCAACTTAAGCGCGTCTTTAATCGGTCATGGTTTAGATTCAGCTTTAGTTTTGACAGACTTAACCAAAGAATTTAACGATGTGAATACGAATTATTCCATTTACTTAGATTTAATTAAAGTCGATGGAACAAGTAAACCATTAAATATGAAAAGCTTTGCTCGTGACAATTTAAAATCAGCCAACATGATGGTAAAACTATCTGATATTATTGGCTACGCTCAGGTTTCAAAAACAGCTCTCGTCTATGGAAATGTGATCGAAGTTTCCATCATAGCTAAGCGCACTGGAGCCAATAGCATCCTTGGAGCAAATTCTGTGAAAGCTGAAAAAATCCTGAAAGTGATTATTCAGTAGTTTTATAGATCGAGTATTATTAATGAAATAAAAAAGCCACCTTCAAGGTGGCTTTTTTATTATAACGATTTAAATTTAAAAACTATTTACGAGTCGACTGCGCAAAAGAACAATTTGCTAAATCTAAGCGGATTTCATATTTTTCAGTCCAGCTGTCACCATCGTCGTTCTGACCTTGAATAGTTACTTCAACTGCGGCTGAATGATCAGAGGTCTCAACTTCATAACCTGTTGCTTTGGCCACGAACTCATGACCTTGAATGCCTGGATTATTTAACAGATATTTAATTTGCGCCATACCTTCCGCCTGTGCCGCACATTTTTGAGCTTGCTGAGCTCCGGCGAATAAACTTGATAATAGTATAACGGCTGAAAGTAATGCTTTCATTGAAAACTCCTGTTCAAATGATATTTTTTAATCTTTTTATCTTTTAATCTAAATCAACTACTCAATCGAAATTTTCTGTCCATCATCAATTAAAATTCCAGAAATGGTGTCGTTAGCTTTCTTGCCGCACTCTGTAGTTATAATTTCTTTACCGTTTACTTCTGAAATATCTAAAGGACACACAATTGATGAATTAAAAGAGCTAAAATCTATTTTAACAGAACATGTCGTCTCTGTTACTTTTTCGATTTTAATAACTTTTCCAATGAACTGAGCTTCAAATTGTTGGCAAGCATGAGACGTGATTGAAGTTGCTAAAACCAGTGCAAAAAGGCCTACGATTTTTTTCATAACTTGAACTCCTGATTCATTTCGGTTTTGTTATTAAAGAGTTTTTAAGCTTTTTATGGATATATTCATAGATGTTATTTTCTTAACAGGCAATTTATACAATTCCACTGTCCATATTTTTGACAGCTTGTTTGACAGCTTCAATGTTTAATTATCTAATACCCTCATGAATTCAGACAAAAAATTGCACGTGGCCCTAGGATTAAAAGAAGCCATCGCTATTGTCGTGGGGACTGTCATCGGAACAGGCGTATTCCTCAAAACAGCGATCATGGCCAACACCGTGGGCTCTGAGGCTGTCGTGATGATCGCA
>CALMPX010000420.1 GCA_937871355.1 uncultured Bdellovibrio sp. | reverse complement strand
TGATCCCAATAAAAGCTTTCTTCGGAAAGATTAAGTTTAAATTTTAAAAAGAAAAAGAGGAGTTGAAAAACTCCTCTTTTTTTATCTCTTTGATTCTTGAGAAAAATAATTAAGCTACTTTTTTCAGTATGCCGTCGAAAATCCCGCGGTGACCCATACGTTTCGTTTCAACGTAATAAATGAGATCATCCACGATTTGGACATCGCGACCACTTTGTGGCATAAACTTAACTCCAGTTCCTACTGAGTTAACCCAAACTATTTCCGCCTGAATCTTTCTTTCTCGCTCCGCCACCGTAAATGTTAGATTTATTTTTTCATTTACGCGGAGGTCATGATTACTGATTTCTAAAAAGGCTCCTGATAAGCTGATGTTTTTAAGTGTTCCAGTCGTCTCTTGACGGGCGTAATTGCGTTTAAATAAAACGTCTAAGTGTAGCGGTGTTCTTGGTGATGGCACTTGATTGCTGCTCACAATATCTCCTTCTGGGGTTCTGTACTATAATTTCGGCTAAATCGTTGAAAAGTTTAGTCTTTTCTAATTTTGAGACACTTTTTTTAATTTTTCTAAACTAGAGTCTGGGTTATAATTTAGATATAAAGTAAGGCAGACTTGAGTACTTTCCTATTGACTTGGATCTGGCCGAAAGTCATATTCATTTTATCGACCGATAGATCCCTCATAAAATAAATCATTAAAATTCAAATAACTATTAAGAGAAATTTAAACCTAATGAACATGAAATTAAACTATACAGGAGTTTTCCTTGGCTAAAAAAGAAGTGGTTATAGAACCTACGAAGAAACGCGTGAAAAAACCGACCCCATCTGAAGCGGCTTCGTTCGGCGCCGATAGTGAAATGAAGGCCGCCCAAGACCACCGAGAAGCAGCCCCGAAACACCAAGAGCCCGCAGCCAGCCAAGCCCAAACGGCGGCATCGGTCAGTGCTTCGCCGCAAACTTCAGCTCCGACTCCAGCAGCAAACCCGGCCCCAGTTGCTCCACAAACTCAACAGAACAATCCACCTCAGCAACACAACAATCCCTCTCATGGCGATCAGCCTCGTAAGGAATATCGCAAGTTCACGAATAATAACAATCAGGGTGGTGGCGGCGGTCACCAAAATAATAATCAACATCGTCAGCAAAATAATAACAATCAAGGTGGTGGTCGTTATAACAACAATCAACGCCGTGATTTCCGCAATGATCGTAACAATAATAATCGCGGTGGTTCAGACGATAACGAAACACAAATGGCCCCAGCTGCAGCCATCACAGATCACGATATCGACTTCGCCGATATTAACTTAACTGAGGAAGAAAAAAGCTGGTTGAATTCAAAAGATCTGAAATCCAAAAATATTCAGATCCTCACGGACTTAGCTTCTAAATTAAAAATTGAAAATGCAGCGGGCATGAGAAGACAAGATATGGTTTTCGAAATCCTTAAGCGTGCCGCTAAGTTAGGGGATATTTTCGGATCAGGAGTTTTAGAAATTCTACCCGATGGCTACGGATTTCTTCGCTCACCTGACTACAATTACTTACCAGGTCCTGATGATATTTACGTATCTCCATCTCAAATGAGAAAATTCGGTTTACGTACTGGTGATTTCGTTACCGGCACAGTACGTCCGCCAAAAGAAGGTGAAAAA
>CALMPX010000419.1 GCA_937871355.1 uncultured Bdellovibrio sp. | reverse complement strand
TATTCTCCCTATGCTATTGCGGAACATGCCATGACTCTGATCCTTTCATTGAATCGAAAAATTCATCGCGCCTATAACCGAGTCCGCGAAAACAATTTTTCATTAGAAGGACTTGTCGGATTTGATCTGAATCAAAAAACGGTTGGCCTTATAGGAACTGGAAAAATTGGCTCTGTGATGGCTAAAATATTAAATGGATTTGGGTGCCGAGTTATTGCGTATGATATTGTACAAAATCAAAAGCTGATAGAAATGGGCGTACAATACGTGTCGCTGGAAGAACTTTTAAAAAATTCAGACATAATCTCATTGCATGTGCCTTTGACTCCACAGACTCGTTACCTTATCGACGAAAAAAGTTTATCGCTAACAAAATCTGGATTCATGTTGATTAACACAGGACGAGGCGCACTTATTGATACTCGTGCTCTGATAAAATCTTTAAAGTCTGGACATATAGGTTATGCGGGGCTTGATGTTTATGAAGAAGAGGAAGGCCTCTTTTTTGAAGATTTATCTGAAAAGATTCTTCAAGATGACAAGCTGGCGCGTCTACTGACGTTTCCGAACGTACTTCTCACTTCACATCAAGGTTTTCTAACAAAAGAAGCCTTAGAAAATATTGCCCGAGTAACGCTTGAAAATATTTCTGATTTTGAAAATGGTAAGGAGCTTAAAAACGAAGTTTTTAAGCCTAAAAATGGTATCCAGAAGTAGTCATTATTCGTTATAATATGTTTGCTCTAAATCTTCATGAAGGTTTTTAAAAGTAGAAAGAAAAAGACTTAATTCTTTGGGACTGGTAATGCTAATGAATGAAAACGGCCCAGCAAAAAGGACGCTGAGACGTATTGAATTATGTGGTTATCAGAGCAGAAGGCTGCTCAAATACTAGGGCTTCCCGCAAGTACGAGATGAATTTAAAATAACATCTGATTTTTTTGCGATCTCGATGCACTTTGCGAAACCACAAGTGATTCCAGGTGCCGGCGGATATGCTGTTCTGAGATGAAGGAAACCCTCATCGCATATCTCTGATTTTATTCTAGGATCAGATGCAAGTTTTTTTAATATTTCCATTGTTGCATCTAATTCATTGGTAACAAAAGCATACATCATTGTCGTTTTCAGTAGTCCGCCTGTAAGGGGATCTCTATAGTTGAGATCTAGTTCGGCGCGAGAAAGAAAATCATCAATCAAGCTTAAGCCACAACTCCCAGTATATGCGATAAGGCTACTGAAAACTCGACCATTCCCTCCTGTGTAATTTACATCAACAGTCGGATCGTTTTTCAAAATATCTTTGATTTGTAAAATTGTTGTTTCATCACAAGGAGAGTCCCAAAGTAGGACAACAGTATCCAAAAGTTTTTGATTGGCATATGCGTTTGATAATCCAAACATACAAAGGAATATCAGAATTAACTTTGTCTTATTCATTTTTTTTACTCCTTACTAAGTTCTAATGTATTCCTCATGCCCGCCGCAACCGAATTCTACTTTTATGCAGGAAACGACCAAATAAAAAAAGGGGTAGCGTTTGTTACCCCTGTAAAATCATAAAACAAAAATTTTTTATTCTCTAGTTTAAGCCTAAAAATGGTGGCTCGGGACGGAATTGAACCGCCGACACAAGGATTTTCAATCCTCTGCTCTACCAACTGAGCTACCGAGCCTTACGGGAAATCGTGAACTAGAAAATTAACGATTACGCCAATTTAAGTCAACACTTCATCCAAATTAAGCTTTAATTTGGGCGAAGGCTTGTTTTAAATCCGTTAATAAATCATCACAATCTTCTATACCGACAGACAATCTGATTAAAGAATCATCAATACCTAGGATTTTACGTTGTTCCGCTGGAACCGAGGCATGAGTCATGATGGCTGGATGCTCGATCAATGATTCCACCCCACCTAATGATTCCGCTAACGCAAAAACTTGAACACTTTCTAAAAATTTCTTGGCCGCATCAAAGCCGCCCTTGATAAAGAATGTGATCATGCCACCAAAGCCATGATCACATTCTTCATCAAAGCTGCCCTTGATAAAGAATGTGATCATGCCACCAAAGCCA
>CALMPX010000418.1 GCA_937871355.1 uncultured Bdellovibrio sp. | reverse complement strand
TGTTCATTGCTTGTCTTTAAATGAATAAACGCCTCTTTGAGCTCAGGGAATTCAAAGAGGCGTTTATTCAGAAAATAATTTTTTAAAATGTTCATTGCTTGTCTTTAAATGAATAAACGCCTCTTTGAGCTCAGGGAATTCAACTGTAAATGTGTGTGATAATAATGATGATTGCATATAACTTCCTTATCTTAGTTTTGCGCCTATTGTTTTTTCAGCCGAAGCCATAATCTTATTTACGTTTTCCGTGATCTGCGCTTCGGTTAAATCTGCGTCTGCGCTTTGCATCGTAACGCGAATAGAAACTGATTTTTGTTTACTATCTAATTTATCACCTTGGTAGATATCAAAAATACGAACGTCCTTACAAACGCCTCCCAATGATTTTTTAACATCGGCGATGAATTCTCCCATCGATTTATTCGCATCGACAACAAAAGAGAAGTCCCGTTCAACGGCTTGGAAAGCTGAAACGGATTTAAAGCGCATAGGTCGTGGTTGGCCTTGGCAGATCATATCTAGATTGAGTTCGGCGATAGCTACATCGACGCGAATTTTTTCTTGTTGAATCAACTGAGGGTGAACGGTTCCGATAAATCCTACAGCCTTTCCTTCCACGACAATCGATGCGCTTTGACCATAATGAAGAAAAGGAACTTTTGTTTCAATTTCTTTGAAAGCGTAAGAACTGATTCCCAACATAGAGAAAAGTCTTTCGACTGAAGCACGAACTTTATAGACATTCGGAGTTGAATTTGAATACAGACCAAACTCATTTCCCCATGAGGAAATCGCCAAACGATTTGATTCAACGTAGCTCGCGTCTGCTTTTGAAAATACCGAACCGATCTCAAAGAGTTGTCCGCGTTCATTCCCCATATGGAAATTTTCTGTCGTATTTTTCCAAATCGAAAAAGAAGCTAAGCGTCTCATGGCGTTCCACTCTTCGCTTAATGGATTACGTATTGTCACCGATTCATCATCGACTTTCAAACCATAAGCTTGAAAGGCTTTTGATGATTGTATGAACTTTTGTTCACCAGTTTGCGAAGTGAATGCATAATTGAAGGCTTGTGAGAATCCAGCTGATTGCATGAGTCCTGAAATTTTATTTTTTAATACATAAAAAGCATCATGATGAGTTGGCGATTTATCAAATAGTGGCAATGTTTCTTGAATTTTCTCGTACCCATTTAAACGGGCGTATTCTTCGACCAGATCCATCTCTTGTTCCATATCAAAGCGAAACAACGGAGGCGTCACAGAGTATGCTCCATCTGATTTTTTGCTGACTTGACATTGAAGGCCAGTCATAAACTGTTCAAACAAAGGCGCTTCGGCTGCATAACCTAAACGATCAGAAATTGTTTTGATGGTGGTTTCAATTGGACTCTTAGTTACAGGTTTTGGATAAATGTCATGATGACTTCCAAAAGCTTCCCCGCCCGCGCATTGAGAAATAAGTAATACGGCACGATCCATCGCATCGACCGTTCCGCTGGCGTCTACCCCTCGTGCAAAACGGTAGGCGGAATCCGTTTCAATTCCGTTAGAGCGCGCCGACTTACGAGTGCTCAAGGCATTGAAGTTCGCACTTTCAATAAAGATATTTTGAGTGTTGTCACTCACTCCCGAATTTAATCCTCCGATAACACCGGCTAAAGCCACGGCTTTTTCACCATCGCAAATAAGAAGTTCTTCGCCTTTTAATACTAAATCTTGTTCTTTTAATGTTTTAAATTTTTCGTTTGGCTGCGCTTGACGAACTTGAATAGTGCTTTTTGCTAATGAGTCCGCATCGAAGGCATGAAGAGGTTGTCCGAGCTCGAGCATCACATAATTGGTCACATCGACCACGTTGTTAATTGAGTTCATGCCGATCGATTCCAATCGGGCTTTCAACCATTCAGGGCTTGGTCCAATTTTTACGCCCGACATATAACGGCCCGAATAGCGAATGCATAAATCGGAATTTACTTCTAATTTAATTTTATCCGTTGTTTTTTGAGCTGAGAATTTTGAGAACGTTTCAATTTTCTTAACGGGGCGATTTAATAAGCATCCGATTTCACGAGCTAAGCCATAATGGCTTAAACAGTCAGCTCGATTAGGAGTTACTTTTAATTCAAATGTCACATCACCAATACCCGCGTAGTCAGCGTAAGACGTTCCCACCGGAGCGTCCGCCGGTAAAATAACAATACCATCGCTGGGCTTATCGACACCGAGCTCTTTGAATGAACAAAGCATTCCGTTACTTTCCTGATCGCGAATTTTAGATTTCTTAATCGCGAAGTTTCCTGGCAGTACGGCTCCCGGTAACGCGACGACGACTTTATCACCGGTTTTGTGATTTTGAGCTCCGCAAACGATTTGCTCGATTTGACCTGGCGCAATCTCGACCTGACAAAGTGATAGTTTATCCGAATTGGGATGTTTATCTTTTAATGTCACATGCCCAACCACCACGTGGCTCAAAGCTTTCGCCAAATCCGTGATCTCTTCAACTTCGAGTCCTGCTCGTGTTAGGATCGCTGCAAGTTCATCGGTTTTTTTAAAGTAGTCAGAAACATCGACGTAATCATTAAGCCATTTAAGTGAAATTTTCATATATACCTATTATCTTTAAAATTATTTTCAAAAATTAAAATTGATTCAAGAAACGCACATCATTTTTAGGAAAATGTCGAATATCATCAACACCGTATTTAATGATCGCCATTCGCTCGATACCAAAACCAAAAGCAAAACCTTGCCACTGTGGATAAGGAATTTTGGCAAATTCAAAAACTTTAGGATTGATCAAACCGCAGCCGCCAATTTCAATCCAGCCTGATTGTTTACACAGCGAACAACCTTTTCCTTTACAAATCGGA
>CALMPX010000417.1 GCA_937871355.1 uncultured Bdellovibrio sp. | reverse complement strand
GATTGAGCCGCTTGGCTTTTATTTGAATACTCATTTTTAATAGAAGAATTTTCTTGAGCTGTTGTGTTTTCGTTAGTTATTTCAGGCATATTTACGCCCCCTAACAACGAGCCAATTCCGCGACCTAATCTTTTTTTGTTTTGAGAATCTTTATTAATTTCCATATATTACATCTCTGCGTTTTGGGTTGTTGTTATAGAAAAAGAAGCTGTTCTATCAATAATTTCTTTTCCTAATTCAAGATACATCAGCGCACCAATAGATCTTGGATCATATCCAAAAATGGATACTCCATGGCTTGGGGCCTCGCTAAGGCGTACGTTACGAGGAATAATCACAGAAAAGACTTTATCTTTAAAATGAGTCTTAATTTCCTCAACGACTTGGTGACTTAAGTTATTACGCTTATCAAACATCGTTAAAAGGATACCTTCGATATTTAAATTTGGATTAATACTTTTTTTGACTAGTCCCGCTGTGTTTAATAACTGACTAAGGCCCTCTAGGGCGTAGTACTCACACTGTAATGGTACTAAAAAGCTATTTGCTGCCGCTAGCGAGTTTAATGTGAGTAGCCCAAGCGATGGCGGACAGTCGATAATAACATAGTCGTATAAGCTGGCCACGGCCGAAATGGCGGCTTTAAGCCGAAATTCACGTTGTGGCATATCCACGAGCTCAATTTCCGCCCCGACGAGGTCAGGATTTGAGGCTGCAATCCATAAATCTTCTTGAGAAGTCTTAAAAACCACCTCTTGAAGCGTGCTTTCTCCAATAAGAACATGATAAATATTCTTGTCTTCAACTTCGTGCTTCTTAATACCTAGTCCGCTTGAGGCGTTTCCTTGGGGATCCATATCAATAACTAAAACTTTTTTACCTAGTTTGGCCAACGCCGATGATAAATTAACTGTTGTTGTCGTTTTGCCGACTCCACCCTTTTGATTTGCTACGCATATTATTTTAATCATTTAAATTCCCCTTTGTTCCACGTGGAACAATCCTGAACCCCTCAATTAATTAATTCAAGAATAAATTTCGAATTTTATTCAGTTTTTACGTTAAAATGCCGATGTTCCACGTGGAACATATGAAAAAACACCACATTCTCCTTATTTTAGGCCTTATACCTCTCTTTTTTTTGCAATCTTGCAAAAAAGTGGATGAAGCACCTGAAACAAGCGACCCAATCTATATTGATTTTAAAAATGAATTCGATATTAGTGCAAAACAAGAAGTCGACGTCAAAGCTCAGCTCACTAAAGACGTAAAGGAATTTAAAGAAACTCCGGCGCAAACTGGGATGTATACGCTGATGCGAAATAAAATGAGTACAACTGAAAACTTACTTAATATAATTCAACAGCAAAAGAAATTTTTCGAAATTAAGATGGAACAAAGAAAAATCGAAGTACGCAGTCGTTATCAAGAGAGCTTAAAGAAGGATGGCCGCCCCTGGCCCGATCTAAAAGAAATTGCCGAGTACAAAATTCGCATGAAGCTGCAAAGAGATAAATTTCAGTGGGACACTAAAAATGTTCCACGTGGAACAGAAAATAGGGATGCAAAAGACCCAAAAGACAAGGCTAAAAAGCCTGCTCCCGGCGGTAAAGCCGAAAAGCCCGCCGGCGGAGAACATGGAGAAAAACCTCAGCATTAGAGTATTATGAAAAGAAAAAACTCTGGCACTTAGGATTATTTATAAACAAATTTAAACTTACTGTTGGTTAACATGTTGTAATTTCTAAATTTTTATTAAACTAATGCTTTTTGAAAAGTTATATCCTTTAAGGTGCATCATAATCGCCTGTATAGCTGATGGATTCACGCCGCTAATTCGCTGTGCTTGTCCGATTGTGATCGGTTTAATTTTTTTGAGTTTATCGATTTCCTCTTTAGACAACCCTTTGATGTTTTCATAAATAATCGCTTCTGGAATTCCAAAATTTTCCAAAGTCTTGCTTTGGCGAATGACTTCAAGCTGCTTTTTAACATAACCCGAATATTTAACTTCGATTTCTACGGCATCTGTCACATCTTCATTTGTATCGATTTGCACGCCTAAAGTAGCCAAATGAGAAAAGGCAATTTCTGGGCGGCGAAGAAATTCTACGGCCGTTAAAGGTTTCGTTAACGGAGAGCTTCCCATTTCCGAAACTTTTTTATTTGTGTCGGCATTAGGATAAAGCACTTGGGATTCTAAGTACGCTTGGAATTCTTTGCGCTGCTCAGAAACCTTAGCTAATTTCTCTAAATCTTCAGGCCTAACGAGCCCTAATTCTTCGGATCTTTTCAAAAGTCGATCACCGGTATTATCTTCGCGAAGCACTAAACGATGTTCTGCGCGCGAGGTGAACATGCGATAGGGTTCACGAGTTCCTTTGGTGACGAGATCGTCGATCAAGACGCCGGCGTAGGCCTCATCTCGACCTAAAATGAATGGGGTTTTTTCTAAAATAGAGCGAACCGCATTTACTCCGGCTAAAAAGCCCTGGGCCGCTGCTTCTTCGTAGCCCGATGTTCCATTAATTTGTCCAGCCAAAAATAAATTTTTTAAAGGACGCGTTTCAAACGAATGATGAATTTGTTTTGGTTCAATAAAATCATATTCCACGGCATAACCATAACGAATCACTTTTACATTTTCTAAACCTGCAATTGTTTTTAAAAATTGGTCTTGAACTTCGGCCGGCAAAGAGGTTGAAATTCCCTGTAAATAAATCAGATCCGTATTTAAGCCTTCGGGCTCAAGAAAAGTTTGATGTGAAATTTTCTCGGCAAAACGAGTTACTTTATCTTCAATACTGGGACAGTAGCGCGGCCCCACGCCTTCGATGACTCCGCAGTACATAGGAGATTTATCTAAGTTATTACGAATAATTTCATGCGTTTGTTCAGTCGTGCGAGATAAATAACAAAGAACCTGAGGAAGATAGAATTCTTTTTTCGATTGATAACTAAAGGGATAAAATTTTTCATCCCCTGGTTGCGGGATGGTTTTGCTCCAATCAATACTATTTTTATCTAACCGCGCCGGCGTTCCTGTTTTCAAACGTTGAACCGTGAAACCATATTCAGCCAACTGATCTGATAATCCCACCGAGGCTTTGTCTCCAACGCGTCCGCCAGCGGTTTGTTCGAGTCCGATATGCATAACACCGTTCATGAACGTTCCGGTGGTGATGACTGTTCGTTTAGAATAAATTTCTGAGCCATCTTGAAGAACAACTCCTAAACACTGGCCATTCTTAAGAATCAATTTTTTAACTTCGGATTCGATGGTCTTTAAGTTGGGTTGATTCAAAATGGTATCGCGTTGAATTTGAGAATAAATATGTTTGTCATTTTGTGTGCGTGTTCCACGAACGGCAGGCCCTCGGCTGGCGTTGAGTCTTTTAAACTGAATGCATGATCGATCCGCGGTATGGCCCATTTGCCCGCCGAGAATATCAATCTCACGAACCATGTGCCCTTTAGCCAATCCGCCAATCGAAGGATTACAGGACATGTAGCCAATCCGCT
>CALMPX010000416.1 GCA_937871355.1 uncultured Bdellovibrio sp. | reverse complement strand
CTAAACTTTTAAAGGACCTTGAACAATAATGAAATCATCAAGAGGTTTTACTTTAATAGAAGTTATTTTAGCCATGATGATCATTGCCTCGGGCTTACTGGTTTTATCCAATTCATGGAGCGGAACTTACTCACGATTAAGAAAAACACAAATCCAAGTTCAAATGGCCGCCTTACTCGAACGTAAAGTGATTGAAATTGAAAAAGAATACAAAGGTAAACCGATCGACACCATCCCCGAAGAAAAAGAAGATACCTTCGGCAGTGACCTTCCTGAATATTCGTGGAAAATGACCTCTCAAAAATTAGAACTTCCCGACATCACTCCTTTACTCATTGCTGGTGGAGCAAATGGTGGAGATAGTGGGGCCAAGTTGGATCTCATCTCGATTATGAAAATGTTTACTGAGCATTTAGGAAAATCAATTCGCGAAGTTAAAATTGAAATCATCTATCAAGACAAGAAAAAACCAATCCACGTCGACGTTGTCATTTACATGATCGATTACGACCGGCCTTTACCTTTTGGCGGCGCTGGTGGCGCAGCAGCGGGCGGAGGATCTTAATGTTAAAATCAAAACGAGGGTTTACTTTAATTGAAGTTATTCTTTCGATGACCATTTTATCATCGATGATGATCCTGGTGGCCATATCGATCAGTCGTGCTTCAAAAGCTAAAATTAAAATTCAGGCTGAGATTGAATCTGTGTCTGCTTTACGAGACGCCATGAGAATGATTCGCTCCGATATCAATCAAGCGTACAATCATTACGACTATGAAATTGAAATCATTGAACAATCTAAAAAGAAAAATCCACCCAACTCTGTGCCAGGACAACCTATTCAACCCGTAGCACCGGTTGCGGCGACTCCGACACAAAGAAAATCTCCGGCCACTCGTTTTGTCGGCGGCGAAAATAGTATCGACTTCGTCACGATGAACAACGGTCGTATGACGGCTAATGATGTTCAGGCTGATTTTATCGAAGTCGGTTATTTTTTGAAAAACTGCAAAAGCCAATTTGGTGATGGCGGCCGTGGTGATGCGGTAAAAAAATCGCAGGGATCACAATGCTTATTTCGTCGGACACAAAAAATTATTGATCTCGATGTGACTAAGGGTGGAGTTGAAACAATGATGCTCGATGATGTCACTGAGTTTTCGTTAAAATATCTGGTCGAAGGAAAATTGGATTGGGTCAAAGAATGGAAAGCTGAAAAAG
>CALMPX010000415.1 GCA_937871355.1 uncultured Bdellovibrio sp. | reverse complement strand
TTAAAGAGTTGCATTACAAGCATGTATCGATTGAAAAAATAGATGACAATTTTACTTCAGTGGGACCATGGGATTGGAACAGTCCTCGTCATATTGAGCATAAAGAATTAAGAGGTTATGCGTTATTAGCAGCATGGCTCGGACAGTATGATGCACGCGTAGATAATACCAGAATGTATTTAATCAAAGATGAAAAAAATAATCGAATACTCATGAGACATTACATTTCTGATGTGGGAAGTGGCTTAGGTTCATCTAACCCATTTTTCAATGCAGATGCAGATCAAGTGAAAAAAATGCGCAATGAAGTTTTAAAAGTGCATCCGAAGGACCCGGAACAAGTTATCTCAACGGGATTTCAGACAGTGACAACAAATAAAACTTTTGAATCGATGAATGTTAAGGATGCAAAGTGGATGTTAGGCTATATTGATCAACTGACAGAGTCGCAGATTCGAAATGCTTTGCGAGTTTCTGGTTATGATCAAGCTGAAGAAGATGCCATCTATCTCAAGCTCATGCTAAGAAAAGAAAATATAAGACAAGTCATCGAACAAGTTTATTCGAATATGAACGCTAAAAAAATAAAAGCTAATTGAGTTGGCGCGCAGTCCATGCGGCTAGTTCCGCTAATTTAGGGTCGTTTAAAAGAGATTGAACTTCTGTTTGGAGTTCAATCATTTTTCTATTGGCAATGACGATCAGGGCATTGCGTTTTAATCCAAAACCACCGGCGCGATGAAGAGCCGTCCCGTAGAAATATTTTTGCAAACTTTTATTAGAACTGGTTAAAATCATTTTAAAAAAAATCACTAAGGCCTCGTACTCATTCGGATCAATATCAAGCATCGGCAGGGTTGAAGTCAGATGTGTCATTGGAATTTTTTTTTCACGAAAAACTTTTTCATTCCACGGACAAACTGTTTGGCAAAGATCGCACCCAAAAAACCAGTCGTTGATTTGAGGTCGCATTTCAATAGGTGGCGTTGTTTTTGATTCAATGGTCAAATAAGAAATACATTGATCCGCTTTGATCACTTTAGGTTCAATGATAGCTCCGGTGGGACAGATATCCATACATCTTGTGCAAGTTCCGCACATGTCTCGTTGAGGTATGATTTCAAAATCGTTCTGATTTTCAAATTGTAAAGAAGTCAGAATTTCAGCCACAAAAAAAAGACTGCCTTTTTTGGGGTGGATCAAGCAAGAGTTTTTGCCGAACCAACCATGCCCTGCGCGGTAGCCAATATCTTTTTCTAAAATAGGACCCGAATCTACATAAGGTGCGAAAATTTCATTGGGATATTTAGTTTGAAGTAAAGTAATTGCTTGATTCAATTTTTCTTTAAGCCAAAAATGATAATCCGAATTCTGCGCATATAAAGCAGTGCGAGCCGGTAGCGTTACAGACGTTTTGTGAACAACGGGGAAGTAAGACTGAGTAACCGAGATGACACTTCGATAATCAGGATTAATTTTTCGAGGGTCACTTTTATATTCGACGTGATCTTTTAAATAATTCATCGAGCCATAATAGTTCTGATTCAACCACTTGTTATAAAACGAAATGGTGATGGGCTGACCGAGGGGAATGAGCGTGACTTGGTCCAGTCCTAAATTATTAATAAGTTCGGTTTGAATTTCTGCCAACATGAGATAAAGTATAATCCAATGTCGCTAGAACGGTTATCTAATTTTTCTGAAAAAATTAAGCATGATTTGAAAAAAATGAATCAATGGCCCGCTATTGATCAAATTTTTCAAGCCTTGAATAAAAAAAATCGCCTGTGCTGGATTTCGGGCGGTGCAGTTCGAGACATGATCTTATCTAAACCGCCATTAGATTTTGATCTCACCACGGATGCCACGGAAGAAGAGATACTTACTCTTTTTCCCCAGGCTATTTTGGTCGGCCAGCAGTTTGGTGTTTATAAAATTCCTCTGCGGGGAGAAGTCTATGATCTAACGGTGTTTCGTGAAGAAGATGAATACATAGACGGGCGTCGTCCTGTAGCTATTCGCCGTTCCACGCCACCAAGGGATGCTCAGCGCCGCGATTTTACCATCAACGCCCTCGCCATCTCCCTATCCCCACACAACTAC
>CALMPX010000414.1 GCA_937871355.1 uncultured Bdellovibrio sp. | reverse complement strand
AAATAAATACTATTTCCATCAGCATTCGGTTTTGACATAATGCCTTTGCCAGGATCAAAAGAGGCTTTTTCTTGACCCGTTAACAAATCGATCGCCTTAAGTGAACCTTGCGATTCTCCGTAAACGACAAATCCATTCATCAGCAAGGGTTCGGTGGCCATGCCATTGATATCATTTTTTTTCCACAGAAGATCACCCGTTTTTTTATTAAGACTAACGACGGATCCAGCGGAAGTGCTAAACACGAGTTTCTGTCCTGTTAAAATCGGTGCTGTGGCTCCGCCCGTTGAGTATTTCCAAATGATCGAGCCATTAGCTTGAGACAAACAATAAAGCTTATCGTCGTAACTATTTATATAAATATTATCAGCATCAACGACGGGCGTGGCATCGATGTCTTTAAAACGACCATTTTTATTTAAAGCCACTTCCCATTGTGGTGTTCCTGAAGAGGCGTTGATAGCTACGACCGATCCATCACTGAAACCACTATAAATCATTCCATTATTGAAAGTCGGGCGGCTGCCACCTCTGACTGTCATCTTCGTCGATGTTTCTTGACGAGAGTACACCCAAACTTGTCTCCCCGTTTTAGTATCTAGACTAAATAACGAACTGGCTCCATTGAGAAAATACACGGTACCGTTATGAACTAACGGTTGAGAGGTGATTTCGGCTTTGGTATCAAATTTCCAGCTGATTTGGCCCGTTTCAGCATTAATAGAATACATGTTTCCATTAAGCGCACCGACATACAATTGATCGCCAACGAGGGCGCCAGAGGCCTCAATGCCGTATTTAATATGAATTCTCCAGTTGAGTGATTTAGAGTCCTTCTTGTAGCTGGTTAATCCATCGATGGCATTGGCCACCAGAATCGAATTTTTATAAACGATAGGTGTGAAGAGATTCACTTTACGATAAAATTCATTTTTTTTGACCAAATTATCTTGAATCCAAACGGGTTTTAAGCTCACCGAAACTGTGTCGTTGGCGTCGTTAAAATGATTACTGTTGGCGTATTGCTTCACTGATTGGCAACCAAACGTCGCCACAATAATGAGTAAAACAGCACTTATTTTAACATAAGCCGTAGACATTATGTTCCAGATGCTTTCTTGAATTGAATCAAACGTAAAATTCTTTCAGCATGCTGAACGTATTCAGCGGAGCCTTCTGTTTTATCATTTTTTACCGAGATTAAAATTTCTTCTGCTTTTTTTAAGTCGTTCATTTTTTGGTAACATAATGACTGCATAATTTTAACTTCGGAGTGTGCAAATTTTGCTGAACTTGATTTTAAAAGCTTATCCCAAACTTTGAGAGCTTCGTCACATTGATTGTTATCTGCGAGTAATGCACCAATTTTCTTTTGAATAAGAATGGATGTTAAATTATTAGAATCGCTTGTTGTTTTTTTCAAAACATCTAAAGCTTCGACATTCTTCTTTTCATCTAAAAGAATTTCAGAAAGATATAAAGAAGCCATTTCAGTCGCAATTGATTTTTTATTTTCTGATATAAATTGATTTAAACTGGCTGTTAACTGAATACGTAATTTAGCAACATTCTCAGTCGCCTCAGCCAAAGTTTTTTCTTCATTTTTTTTGTCTACGGCAGTTTTCTTATCATCTTTAGATGTCGGTGCTGTTTTGCTTTTAACTAAATCTTCTTTGTACTTTGTGTAATCAAGTTCAATTTTTGCTAACTTATCTTGAGTTTGCTCTTCGTTATGCTTTGAAGAGTTTGATACAAAAGCCCATACGAGACCTATAACGATGAATCCAAAAAATACACTAGCAACTAATTTTCCGTTTTTTTCTAAAAATTCCATTTTAATTCCTTTGTTCTTTAATAAATAGCTTAATTATCGATTGTTAACTTCTCTTAATGTGGTGAAGGCGCGATTTGATTTACCTGGATGGCGTTGTTTTAAACGACCAATCGTGGCGATGCGTTCTTCAGCCGATCTGTCGGCGGCAATATTTGTAGGAATATTGTCACGCTTAGCAATTTCAAAAACTTTTTTAACATTGTCGTAAACTTTACGTGTTTTCTCAAAAGCTCTTTCTGATTGAAACCTTGATCTATGGATTTAAGAAG
>CALMPX010000413.1 GCA_937871355.1 uncultured Bdellovibrio sp. | reverse complement strand
AGAATATTTTTTATTAGCTCTCATGGTCAGCTCGATGGCTTTTTCTGGTTTCAATTTTGTTTTATCAGTGAAGATAAGAGAAATATTTTTTAACCCGGCGCTGATATCACGAACTCCTAAATTTTTACATTGGCGACGTATCAGCATCAGCCCCATTAAATTAACCACCTGTTCAGGAAGTTGTCCGAACTGATCACGCAATTCATTTTCGATATTATCTAAATCCTCTTGAGACTTAATTTCAGATAAAGCCTTATAGTAACTTAATCGCACGCGAATATCAGAGATATAAGCATCAGGTATAAGCGCCGGAATTTTTAAATTAATTTCTGGATCCAATTCATAATCTGAATAATCTTCGCCCTTGGCTTCCGCCAAGGCCTCATTGAGTAAATCCATATACATTTCGTAACCGACAGAATTCACATGTCCTGATTGATCGTCGCCTAAAAGATTTCCAGCCCCACGAAGCTCGAGGTCATACTGAGCAATTTTAATTCCCGAGCCAAGAGCGGAATTATCTTGGATAATTTTCAACCGTTCGATCGCATCTTTATCAAGTTTGCGATCTTTAGGCGTTAGCAAATAACAGTAAGCGCGCGTTTTGCTGCGCCCGACGCGACCGCGAAGTTGATAGAGTTGGGAAAGCCCAAACATGTGAGCCTGATCGATAAACATGGTGTTAGCGCGAGGTACGTCCATGCCGGATTCAACAATAGCCGTACAAATGAGAACATCAATTTCATGGGCGAAAAAAGCCAACATAGCTTCTTCAAGTTCGTGTTCTTCCATTTGTCCATGGGCTACTTTAATGCGGGCCTCGGGGATGATCGAGCGAATTTGATCGGCGATTCCATAGATAGACTGAACACGGTTGTGAATAAAATAAACCTGACCACCACGAGAAATTTCAGCGGAAATGGCTTTGCGGATTTGATCCGGATCAAACTTAGAAACAAATGTTCTGGTTGGAAGGCGGTCGACCGGAGCCGTATTAATAATAGATAAGTCGCGCAGCCCGGTGAAGCTCATGTTTAAGGTTCTAGGGATAGGAGTCGCCGACAACGTCAATGTGTCGACATTAATTTTTAATTTTTTAATTTTTTCTTTATGAAGGACTCCGAATTTTTGTTCTTCATCAATAATTAAAAGACCCAAATTATTAAACTGGACATCTTTACTAAAAAGGCGATGGGTTCCGATCAGGATATCGACTTTACCTTCCTTGAGTTCCTTTAAAGTTTGTTTGGCGTCCGCCGTTGAAACGAAGCGATTTAAAGATCGAATAACATAATCAAATCCATGAAAACGTTTTTTAAAAGTTTCTAAATGTTGAAAGGTCAGAACTGTCGTCGGAGCTAAGACCGCGACTTGTTTTTTATTGGTTACAGCCTCAAAAGCGGCGCGCATAGCAACTTCGGTTTTACCAAAACCCACATCGCCACAAACTAAACGATCCATTGGTTTTTCAGAGGAAAAATCTTTTTGAATTTCACGTATAGCTCGCATCTGATCGTTGGTTTCTTCATAAGGAAAAGCATTTTCAAATTGAGCATTTTGAAACTCATCAAATATAAAACGTGGACGGGTAATTTCGGAGCGCTTTGCGTAAAGCTGCAATAATTCAGAAGCAATATCACGCAAGTGATTTTTGACTTTGATCTTAACTTTCTCCCAGGACTGCCCGCCTAATTTATCGAGGAACATCGAAGAAGACGATCCCGAATATTTTTGCAACTGTCCGACACGATAAACAGGAAGATAGAGTTTATCTTTATCTTTGTAAGCGACTTGAATGTATTCAGAGTCCACGCCGCCGATGTTCATAATTTTTAGACCTTCATAAACACCCACGCCATGCTTCACGTGAACAACCAGGTCATTTAGTTTTAAATCACCAAAACTCAGGCGTTTCGCTTTATCTGAAAACTCTTCATAAGAAGAACTGGTTTTGTTTTTTTGTTTTTTCCCTAAGAAATCATCATCACGTAAAAAGATCGTTTTTTCGATATGAAGAAAGGCTGTTTCAGGCAGGTCGCGCATCACCAGAAATATTTTAACTGAGTTGTGATGAAAATGCTTATTCCAGCCATAATCATTTGATTCAATAATTTCATAGGCAAAGTCCAACTGATTTAAAATATTCTTAATGCGATCTAAGTGAGTTTGATTTTTAATTGAAATGAGAATTTTATTGTTTTCGCTTTCCCAGGCGTCGAGCCGTGCATCAACAATATCGAGCCACTCTGGTGTTCCCGCGGGTTTATTGGAAAGAATTTGGGAAAAGTCACTTAGGGCGCTGGTGCTATATTGTAAACGCTCTTCGTTAGAATCTTCTTGATCTAAATAAGCCAGATTAGCGAATTCAATTTTATTCGAATCCATGGGCCAAATAATCGATTCATAGGCATCGTACATTTCTTCAACCTGGGGGTGAAACAAACTTGAGCCCACAGCTTTTGAATCATTGATCTGAGTTTGAATAAACTCATCGGCCATACGACCAATTTCGACAGGATCTACGAACAAGATATTTATTGAGTTAGAAAAGTGTTCCGTTACATTTTGTAATTTTTCGTAGCAGTAAGGCAGAACGTATTCACAACCAGGAAAATAGTTTCTTTGGGTTAAAGATCTGAGACTATCTTCTTTTTCGGCTTGATCGACGGGACGTTTTTCTAATTGTTTACGGTATTTTTGTAAAACGGATTCTAGATTTTCATCTGACAGTTCAAATTCATAAACAGGAGCTAAGTGGAAATGATCTTTTTTATTTAAACTTAATTGTGTTTGATGCGAAAAAGTACGAATGGATTCAATTTGATCACCAAATAATTCTAAACGAATCGGGGTTTTCTCTGCTGTGGAAAAAATATCGACGATACCGCCGCGGATAGAATACTGTCCCTTATCTTCAACGACAGGAGCTGGTTGATATCCTAAAGAATTGAAATACTGCGCCAGCTTACTCGGAAGTTCGTTGCCTGTTTTAAACAGTTGGCAACGCTTGTGGAAATTATAAAAGGGCGCTGTTTTTTGAAGAAGTCCAGCTACCGTGGCGATAAAAATATGTTTTTCTTGTTGAAACTTTAAGCTGTCGTTGTGACTGGCCCAGTAAAGAAAATCACAGCGCATCCACGAAGTCGCCGGAGAGGGATAAAGACTTGAATAAGGCGACACATCGAATGACGGAAGAATATGGATGCTGAAATCTGGACGAAAAAAGCGTAATTGTTTAGCTAAAGCATCGGCCTGATCTAAACTATCTACAACTATAACATTAGATAAGATATTAATATTATTATATAAAGTATTAGACAGCATGTAAGAAACAGAAATTAAAGAGTTGGTGCCCGTTATATGAACATGATTTTTCTTTGTCCCAAAAGCGCGGCGAAGGATATCCGCTAATCGATGTGGATAGTCACAGCCTTCCATGATTTCAAGAAGCTGATGAGATGTCAGCGGCTCGTTAGAATTTGTAGAAATTGAACTCATGAATAGGGTTTCCAAAAATTATGTTTTAAGTGAAAATCTACACTGCCAAAAAAATTTCTTCCCGTCACTTAATTATTGGATTTCAGAGATTCGCTTTGTATACTTTTGAGAGACAAAATAATCAGACATAACAAAGGAGGCACGATGCCTTTAGGTGGAATCATTTTCATCACAATATTTATCGCCGTTTTTGGTACGGCACTTATTTTTTTAGCGCGCGCTATTGGCGGCATGGCTAAACGAACGAGTCAGGCTAAAATGGACAGCTACGAATGTGGTATTCCCGAAGTAGAAAAGAAAGATTCAAAAATTTCTGTTAATTTCTATTTAACCGCAATTCTTTTCATTCTTTTTGATATCGAGATTATTTACATGTATCCATGGGCGCTTAATTTTAAAGATTTTTTAAAAGCAGGAACAGGCGCTTTAGTTTTTACTTCGATGGTTACATTTGTGGTGCTTTTCGTTTTTGGCTTATGGTGGGCTATTAAATCTAAAGCATTAGAGTGGGAAAAGTAATGGGAAATACAAGTTTAGAAATTACAGTTAACTTAGTTAAAACCGTTCTTGTTTTTTTAATGATGGTTCAGGCCGTTCCAATATTGGTTTGGCTTGAGCGCCGTGGATCAGCTTTTATTCAAAATCGTTTTGGTCCCAATCGCGTGGGTCCACTGGGTTTGGTTCAGCTTTTGGCTGATGCAGCGAAATTTTTAAATAAAGAAGATTTCGTTCCTGATAAAGGGAATCGCTTATTATTTTACGCAGCACCGGTGTTTGCGCTCATCCCGGCGGCCGTTGCCTATATGGCCATGCCTATGTCGACTCCGTTAAAAATTGGTGATTCAACATTCTTAATTCAGGGTTATGAAGTGAATGTGGGTATCGTTTTTATTTTAGGTATTTCAGCGATGGCTGTTTACACCATGCTGATGGCCGGCTTTGGCTCGAGCAATAAATATTCTTTGATGGGTGCCATGAGAGCCTCAGCTCAAGTCATCTCTTACGAATTAGCCCTCGGACTTGCGATCGTTGGCGTGATTATGATGTACGGAACCTTTAATCTTACCGAAATGGTTTTGGCCCAACAAGGAGCGTTCCATTTTTCTGGCTTCGGTCGCGAATTTTCTTTAGCATTCTTGCCTAATTGGGGAATATTTTATCAACCATTAGGAGCTATTATTTTCTTTGCTGCGACTTTTGCTGAATCGAATCGTTTGCCATTTGACTTGGCCGAAGGCGAAGCTGAATTAGTTGCCGGATTCCATACTGAATACGGCGGATTTAAGATGCTCATGTTCTTCATTGGTGAATATGGTCACATGATGATTGCCGCAGGTCTCATGACAACATTTTATTTTGGTGGCTACGGGATTCCTGGTGTTTCAATTGATGAGGTTTACCAAACAGGAATTTCTTTATTTGGATCTGAAACAGGCGGAAGTATTTTCAGCTCAGTCGTTCACTTTCTCATGTATAACGTGAAATTTGCGATCTTTTTATGGATCTTTATTCATGTTCGTTGGACGCTTCCACGATTCCGTTATGATCAGTTAATGGATTTAGGCTGGAAGACCATGTTGCCTTGGGCTTTATTTAATACAATTTTAACAGCAACAGTTATTTTTCTAGCTTCACAATACGTGATCTAAAGAAAAGACAAGGAGACAGATATGTCGATGGATACAATGTTGTTTTGGTTTTTAAGCTTAGTGTTGATTGTACCAGCTGTGATGGTGGTGCTGCTGGCGAATCCGGTTTACTCCGCTTTGTGTTTAGTTATGACCATGATCGGTGTGGCCGCGTTGTTTGCCACTTTAAACGCTTACTTTCTCGCGGGTGTTCAATTGATTGTTTACACCGGCGCCGTGATGGTTTTATTCACTATGGTTCTTATGTTGTTTGATTTAAAACATGAACTTCAAACATTCTCTCGTGGAAAAATTTCCGGTTTTTTAAAAATCGGCGGAGTTGGGGTTTTAGCTGGGTTGTTGGTGGGAGTCATTACCCTCGCAACGAAGAAAACAACACTTATTTCCGACGGAAGTCCGCTGGCCATTGAGCTCGCGCAAAAAGCAGCGCTTGGAGCCGACAATACGAAGGTGCTCGCTGAGAATTTATTCTTAAAAAATATGTTGGGCTTCGAGATTCTTGGCGTTCTATTATTAGTGATCGCCGTGGGAACCGTAGCGCTATCGCGCAGCAAGGGTGGAACACATGCAAGAGATTAGTCTTTTTTCACAAGTCGGCTTAAGTCACTATCTGATTTTATCTGCCATTTTATTCACGATTGGTTTATCAGGCGTTCTTCTGAGAAGAAATTTAATTGTTGTGATGATGTCGATCGAGCTGATGTTAAATGCCGTCAACATCAGTTTTGTGGCTTTCTCAAAATACAATTACAATCCCGAAGGACAAGTGATTGTTTTCTTCGTTCTCACGATTGCCGCGGCCGAAGCCGCTGTGGGACTCGCGATTATCGTGTCTATCTTTAAACGTTTCAAAGAAGTCAACATTCGTTTCTTCGAACACTTAAAAGGCTAAGGAAAAAAATATGAATCATCAAGCACTCATAGCCATTTTATTATTAGCGCCATTTGCCGGATTTTTAATTAATGGATTTCGATTTCGTTCTCAAAATTACATCGCTGCCGGGTCAATTGCTACAGCTGCTTTAGTTGTTTCGTTTGCATGTGCCGTTACTTTGTTTTTTGAATTAGTTGGAATGCCCGCCGAAGAACGTCGTATTTCGGCTGAATTTTTTAATTGGATGACGGTTGGAAATTTCAAGGTGAACGCAGGATTTGTCGTCGATCAAATCAGTTCAATTATGCTTTTGATTATTACCGGAGTCGGAACGCTTATTCATTTATTTTCGATCGGCTACATGCACCACGATAAAGGCGTAACGAAGTATTTTTCTTATTTAAATTTCTTCGTATTTAACATGCTGATCTTAGTTTTAGGCGATTCTTTGTTGACGATGTTTGTAGGCTGGGAAGGCGTTGGTCTTTGCTCTTACTTATTGATTGGTTTCTGGTTCAACGATTCGGCTAAAGCAGCGGCCGGGATGAAAGCTTTTATCACAAATCGCGTAGGAGACGCGGCTTTTTTATTAGGTATGTTTATTTTGTTTATGACTTTTGGAACTTTAAATTTCCACGAGCTCAATGCCTTAGCTCCGACTACCATGGAGGCCAGCTGGTTAGGCGCAGTGACTTTAGGAACTTTGATGTTATTTATCGGCGCAACAGGTAAGTCAGCGCAGATTCCGCTTTATGTTTGGTTGCCAGATGCGATGGCGGGCCCAACTCCGGTATCAGCTCTTATTCATGCGGCAACCATGGTGACGGCTGGGGTTTATATGATTATTCGTTTAAATCCCATGTTCGTGGCAGCTCCGAATACAATGATGGTGATTGCCATCATCGGCGCAGCCACCGCAGTGATGGCGGCTACTATTGGTTTAACTCAAAATGATATTAAAAAAGTTTTAGCTTATTCAACAGTGTCACAACTTGGTTATATGTTTTTAGCTGTGGGCGTAGGAGCTTTCGGTGCGGGTATGATGCACCTTATGACCCATGCGTTTTTCAAAGCTCTGATGTTCTTAGGAGCCGGCTCTGTCATTCATGGTATGCATGAAGAACAAGATATTCGCAAAATGGGTGGCTTGAAAAAATACATGAAAATCACTCATTGGACATTTGTGATGGGATGGCTCGCGATTATTGGATTCCCGCTATTCTCAGGGTTTTTTTCGAAGGATGAAATCTTGTGGTCGGCCTACTCTTCTCCTCGTGGCCATATCGGATTATGGATAGCCGGCGTGTGTGGCGCGATGTTAACGGCATTTTATATGACGCGGTTAATGGCGCTTACTTTTTGGGGCGGATCGCGCGTAGATAAAAGTGTTCATCCTCATGAAAGCTCTGCGATCATGACAATTCCTTTGATTGTTTTGGCTATCTTAGCCGCCATCAGTGGTTTCGTCGGCGTTCCTCATGCGATCTCTGAATACATGGGCCACATTCCCAATTTCTGGGAGCACTGGTTAGAGCCCGTTATTCGAAAATTACCAGACGCTGAATTGGCATCAGTCACTCACACCGTTTCGGAAGAGTGGGCCTTGATGGGAACTTCAGTTTTCTTAGCGTTGTCTTCGGCGACGGCCGCTTACGTGATGTACACAAAAAAATTAGGATCAGCGGATAAATTTGCAAACTCAATTAAGCCGATTTATAACTTAGTGGATAACAAATACTACGTGGATGAAATTTATTTCGGCGCTATTATCAATCCATTAATTTCTCAAAGTAAAAAGCTTTGGTATTATGTCGATGTTAATTTTATTGATAAAATGACTTATGCGGTCACTGATTTTACTCAGAACGCCGGTAAGCTTGTTAAAACATTACAAAACGGAAACATGCAACAGTACGCGATGTACATTAGTCTTGGGCTAGTGGCGGTATTGTCGTTTGTGTTGATGAGGTAGCCAGATGGATAACAGTATCGTAAACACTTCGATTTTAAGTTTAGTTATCTTTTTGCCGATGGTTTTTGCCGGCATATTAGCTTTGTGGCCACAAAAAAATACCATTCGCGAATTAGCCTTAGGTTTTTCGTTAATCGAATTAGGCGCGTCTCTTATCTTGCTTAAAGATTTTGATTCATCAACAGCCGCTTTGCAATTCGTTGAAAAGTTTTCGTGGATTGAGCGTTTCGGAATTTCCTACTTCGTCGGGGTAGATGGTATTTCGATTATGTTGGTTGTTTTAACTACGGCATTAATGCCCATTATGATCTTAGGTTCTTGGAAATCTATTGATCAAAAAATTAAAGGATTTCACATTGCTTTGTTTGTACTTCAATCGGCGATGTTAGGTTCTTTTTTGGCGATGGATGCGGTTTTATTCTATACCTTCTGGGAATTATCATTAGTTCCGATGTATTTTATTATTGGTATCTGGGGTGGATCTCGTCGCATTTACGCGACAGTGAAATTCTTTATTTACACGATGTCGGGCTCAGTCCTTATGTTGTTAGCGATTATCTTTATGATGCGGCTAACTCCCGAAGTGACCGGCGGAGCCATGAGTTCAAGTTTACTTGATTTCTACCGCTTAAAAATTCCGTTCGTGGGCGGAGAGTTTTTTACGCCTCAAACATTATTATTCTTTGCGTTTGCTTTAGCTTTCGCGATTAAAGTTCCTTTGTTTCCACTACACACATGGTTGCCAGACGCCCACGTTGAAGCGCCCACTCCAGGATCTGTGGTTTTAGCCGGTGTCATGTTAAAAATGGGAACATACTGTTATTTACGTTGGGTGATTCCACTTTTCCCTGAAGCTGCATCTCATTACTCTTGGTTATTTATTGCGCTCGGAGTGATTGGAATTGTGTACGGCGCTTTGGTGGCGATGGTTCAGCCCGATGTGAAAAAATTAGTGGCGTACTCTTCAGTATCGCACATGGGTTATATCATCTTAGGTTTATTTGTGTTGAACGTTTACGGGATGAACGGGGCTCTTTATCAAATGTTAAACCACGGTGTATCGACCGGTGGATTATTCTTATTAATTGGCATGATTTACGAAAGAACACATTCTCGGGAAATTTCTAAATACGGAGGATTAGCTTCGGCCATGCCGATCTTCACAATTATTTTCATTATTGTAACGATGTCATCCATCGCGGTGCCTTTAACAAATGGATTCATCGGTGAATTCTTGATCTTGATGGGTTCATTCCAATATTCACCATGGGTGGCTGCTGTTTCTGTAACTGGAGTCATCTTAGGTGCGGCTTATATGTTGTGGATGGTGAAAAAAGTATTCTTCGGTCCCGCAGGAGAAATCGTAAAAGATGCGGCTCATGATCCAGCTCACGCCCTTCACGATTTATCCGCTCGCGAATTAGTGGTGATGGCGCCGATTATTATTTTAATCGTATTTATGGGGTTGTTTCCGAATACAATTATGGATTACTCAAAAGCTAGCGTTGATCACTTGTTGAAGAATCAACAAAACTACACACTCGAGGTAAAATAATATGATAAGCAATATTGGATTAGCAGATTTGTTATTGATTTCCCCGGTTCTTGTTTTGTTTTTATTCAGCTTGCTTCCGCTTATTACAAAAGTTACAAACGGAAATACCGAACAAAATCCAAAGACGACATTAATTACCGCGCTGATGGGGTTGGGTATTTCAGCGGGGCTATTGATTCTTTTCGGCGGATCTGATCAAACGATTTTTAATCATCAATTGTTGTTTGATGGATTAACGAAATGGGCAGGATTAATCGCCATCGTTTCGGCTGCGGCTGGAATCATTATGATGTCAGAAAATCCTTCGACGCATTTTGAACAGTTCTCTGAAACAGTTTTTTTGGCTCTGAATTCGATTTGTGGAATGCTCATTCTCATTTCCGCAGTGAATTTAATTACGGTATTCATTGGTTTAGAATTGATGTCGCTGGCGCTTTATTTAATGATCGCTATGTCACAGGAACAAAAACTTTCAAAAGAAGCGGCCATTAAATACTTTGTATTGGGTTCAATTGCTTCGGCCATATTCCTTTACGGTGTTTCGTTTATTTTCGGTAGTGTAAATACAATTAACATTACGGACCTTATGCAAATAGCCTCAACCACTATTAAAACGGATAAATTATTTTTATTCGGCATTATCTTTGTGGTTGTAGGATTCTGCTTTAAAGTTTCAATTGCTCCGTTTCACGCCTGGACCCCTGATGTTTACCAAGGCGCTCCGACTCCGATTACATCCTTCATGGCAACAGCGGTAAAGACAGCTTCTTTTGCGGCTTTTTTAAGAATAGCTGCGACCCAAGTATTCCAAGGATCGCAAAATTTAATTGATATTATTCAATGGCTTGCCGTGATTACGATGATTGTGGGTAACGTCGCCGCTTTATTACAAACAAATTTAAAGCGTACATTAGCGTACTCGTCGATTGCTCATTCGGGATATCTTTTGGCCGGCGTATTAACAGTTGGACTAAGCGCCAATTCAGCGTACAGCGCCACCGCTGTGATTTTTTACTTACTCACATATTCAGTAATGACGATCGGCGCTTTTGCCGTGTTAAGCATGATTGAAAAATCAGAAAATGATTTTATCGCCACAGACAGTTTAGCCGGCTTTGCCAAAAAACAACCGGCATTGGCTTTCTGTTTTACCATGTTCATGATTTCGATGGCCGGCATTCCCCCATTGTTAGGTTTCTTCGGTAAGTTTTACTTATTTAGCGCCGCTGTTGATGAAGGACTTCTTTGGCTCGCATTATGGGGTGTTATTAACTCTGTGATCGGTGTGTATTACTATTTAAGACCGATCGTGAATATGTACATGAAAGAGGGCGATGCGAATATCGCCAATGAAAAACAATATGCTTCGACAGTATTAGTTATTGCTGCGGCGATGTTCTTAATTATTGTTGGAATTTTCTCTGGCCCGTTGTTCTCGATGATTGAAAGAAGTTTGTCGTAATCATTTTTTGACTTAATTAAATCAGTCAAACGAAGGAGTTCGAAAGAGCTCCTTTTTTATGCCTCTAAGGTTCTTAAATTAGAAATGCCCGCGCGGAACCCAATGCGAACAATTTTTTCTAAAATCTTTGAATTTAATGAAAAGTGATCTGCAAAGAACATTTCATGATCCTGCGGTCTGGGTGCAATATACAAATAATCAATTTCTGGTTTTAGATCTAAATCCTTTTTTACCGTGGAAAGAATTTTGTCCTTTAGCTTAGCTGATAAATTTTCATCTTCGCAGATTTTTTTGAGCGAAGTATAAACTTCTTTTTTCTGTTGTTGATACAGAATATGTTTCGCTACTTTTTGTTCCAGAGCTTGATACAACGCTTGATTGATAATCGCGGGCATTCCAAATTTATGTAACGAGCCAATCTCTGGAACATAATGATAGGGCTGCATGGAATAAGAGGCGATAATCAAATCAGCACCGTGATCGGCGGCCACATGAGTACTTAAGGTGTCGCGAATTTCTCCATCATAATGATAGATGATTTTTCCGTCTGGTTTTTTAATGGGATAAGGAGAAAAAATCGGAGGTAGCGAGGTCGAGGCGGCCACAGCCTGAGAAATAGTGGCATAATTAACCAGTTTTATCGTATCGGTTTTTGAGCTTTCTTTGAAGTTACCAAAAACAGTTTTGCGGGAATGATTGAGTTGGGTGGAAATAATAAAAAGTTCAGCACCTAAACGACTAAAATCATTTTCCTCTAAAATATATTTTCGAAGATAGCGTTCGACTCCGTTGGTGTTAAATAAACCATTTAATTTAAAGCCCTTTTTAATTAAGGATTCTAAGCCACCAGTAATAATTGTTTTTTGCATCAGGGCTTCGGGAATAAAACTCAGCATACTTTTTGTGTTTACATTAAAAATATGACGATAACCGATGGCTTTAATTTTTTCGTCCTCTGGAATTTTAATAGAACTATCTAATCCAAAACCCACTTGAAAGGCAGAAATGAGAGATTCAAGGCTTCGGCCTGACGCTAAAGTCGCGCTAATGAATGCTCCAGCACTAGATCCTACATAAAGTTCAATCAGCTTTTCTCGAGGCTTAGCTGCATTTTTTTTAAGAGTAATGATCTCGCGACTGCCTCCAGAAAACTTGAAACCCTTTTCTTGGAGAGCTAAACAGACACCTATATGATAGGCTGCGGCCTTAATTCCACCACCACTTAAAACTAATGCGATCTTCTTTTTTTTCTGCATATCCATAGTACTAAGGTCTTGTTATTCATTAAAAAAGGCAAGATATTCAGCGAAGATCAGTCCTTTAGGCGTGAGTAGTCACTCTTTGAATAGACTATTGTCGTGCAAATAAGCAGATGAATAGGCTTTGAATAGATGAAAACAGCCTGAGTAGGCAAGCCGAAAGGCTAGGTATTCAAATAGTTAAAATCCCTGTTTGACAAGGCTTTCGGCTATGATAGCGTTGAGTAGTCAGGAAGGAGCAGAATATGTGGTTATCTTTAACTGAATACTCAAATAAACATAAAGTGAGTATTTCAACATTAAGAAGAAAAATTAAATCAACTGAGATTGAATTTCGTCTTGATGAAGGACGATATATGATTCTTGATTCTGACGAACAAGCGGCGCCAGAAATGACCCCTTCCCAGACCTCTTCGTTAAATGAACAGCATCGTCCCTCCCTTAAAAGTGACGTTTTTCATAATGCGAATAAAGAATCTGGTGAATCGGTTATCACTGCAGCCAACAGATTGTTGGCCGATCTTAAAAAAGCCTACACACAAGTTTTACACGACAAAGAAGAACAAATTTCTGAATTGCGCGAAGAAATTTCTGATTTAAAGACACTGATTAAAGTTTTAGAATCAGAAAATGATCGACTACGCGGGCACTAGAAAAGCTATTTAATTAAAATAGCTTTCGTTTAAACAGCAAAACCTTTTTTGGTTACAAAACCCATATACGATAAGTTTAAATTTTTAACGAGTTTAAAACGCAAACTACGCGGAACGATTCCAGTAAAATAATTGCGAAAAGGAATCGTGCTAAATATCGGCTTTAATCCAATAAATTCTGGATTTAATAATTGGTTCTGGGCACACATCTACTTGAGTTCAGACGGTTTAATAAAAAGCCTTAATATATGTAAGTTTTTTTTGGTGTTTTTAACAAACCATTCAACAAACTTAATAACTACAAAATAAGCTAAAATATTTCGATTAAAAGTATGAAAGATAAATAAACCATTCGGTTTTAATAATCGTGAAACTTCTTTGATGACAAGTTCTGGATGTTCAACGTGCTCTAAAAAATCCATGGCCGTAACAACATCAAATGATTGATCAGGAAATGAAAATGAAATGATGGGTACATAATAACTTGAAG
>CALMPX010000412.1 GCA_937871355.1 uncultured Bdellovibrio sp. | reverse complement strand
GATTTGTTTCTGATGTATCTAAAATTGCCTGGAAAAAATCAGAACCGACTTCGGCATCTCCTTCAAGAAAAGGCAGCTCTGGATGAACTACACCGATAATCATAAATTTTTTGTGAGCTCTTTTGTAAATATCATATACATCTAATGTGAGATCGGGATTACAACTTAAACTGTAGCGAACTCCATTGGGTGTTTCTTTTTTTGCAATCAATTGAACGAGAACCTGAATATCGCTGTTATAAATATTTTCGGCCACATGAGTGTAATTGACACTTTGGTAGTTTCGTTGAAGGTGTTTTGAGTTGAGTGCGGTGCCAGCTTGGAAATAGAACTCATGAACTCTAATGTTTTGTGGAAGTTGATCTTTTTGAGCCGCTTTATAGTATTTTAAAATAGGGTAACTTTCACCCCATTGACGATTTTTAAAGGGGGTGAAAAAACGAGCCGCTAAATCTTCGGTCACAGTAGGTGGACTTAAAGAAAGCGCGGTAAAAATAGAAAGAGTGTGATCTTGATTTTTTTCGACGTGATCGTAGAGGGCATTGAGTAAATCATTGGGTTTTCCCAAGCCTAACGGAGCTGCGAGTTTTATATTTTTGCCGATTGATTTAAAAATGAATTCGACGACGCTATTTAAGTCAGATGTTTGCATTTTCAAATAATAGCCCCAACTTTAAGCCGGACTCAAGACGGTATGCCCTAAACGAAGAGACTGTCATATTTCGATACACTTTTTGAATATAAGATCTAATATATTCGATATGACCTAGGCATACCCTTCGCTCAGTAGACTCATGGATGAATGAAGTTTGTGGAGGCCGAAGATGGTGTTAAAAATGAAAAAATCAATTTTAGTGTTGATGTTATTCGTCGCGCAGTCAGCCAATTCTCAAAAAATAGTTCCATGGACGTGGAAGAAAAGCGAATGCAAAACCTGCGGAATCAGCTTAAAACTCATCGGAGGTATTAATGCGAGCGAAGATATGGACACGAAAGAAAGAACGTTAAGATTTCTCATGTCGACATCGCCAGCGACGTTAGCCGCTTTGAAGGCCTATGATGCGGATGCCAAAGCGAGAACTTATGCTTTTTTAAACGCGCTATCTACTGAAAAAGAAACGATTTTGAAACTTTATAATTCAGACTCTCAAGAATATAATTTATTAGCTCATATTGCGGTAGGAATATTAGGTCAAGAGTCTCGCTTTTTTGCTCACTGGAGGTACTTCATTAAGCGAAATTCTCAGCTCGCCATTAAAGAAATAAAAGAACTTAACGCTTGGATTAAAGAAGCTGAAGTGGTCGCGAACAGTAAAGGTCCGACTCAAATTAAAAATGTTCCAGATCGTATTGCTCAGCACTATAACATAACCGAGAAAAATTTATGGAATCCTCAATCAGCTGCGGTATCAACCATGGGATACCTTATTGAAGCTTTGGATGAATTAAAGAAACGAGCTAAAAACAATAGCTTAGAAATGATCACTGAAGATACTTATGTAGATTACTTGCCTTACATTTATTTCGGAGGAACGAAGAAGCTGATTAACCATACGGCGACTCCTGATAAAAATATTTATGTTAAGAATATGAAGAAATTTATGAAAAAGGTCGCGGTCTATGAGGTTGTTAAGTAGTTTTTTATAAAATCGGTGTAAATTTATAAACAATCTGTTATCCTATTTAAACAAATCTAAATAAGGAGACTTTATGGCTAAGGGCGCAGATAAGAAAAAAGAAGCTAAAGGCAAACCAAAGTTAACAACAAAAGAAAAACAAGAAAAGAAAAAAGAAAAAGCAAAGAATAAGAACTAGAGATTCTTTTTTGATATTTAAATCTATCGGTAAAATACTTAAAAAGTTTTTACCGATTCAACACAAGTTACATATCTATACCGATGGCAGTCATAAAGAAAAATGGGGCTCATGGGCCTTTGTTGTCGTACGAAATAATAAAATATTTTTTGAATCTTGTGGTCGTGTTAGAAGAATTAATAGTCATCGCATGGAATTTCAAGCGGCCATCGAAGCTCTTTCCTATCTTAAAAAAGGGGATTCGGCCTGTCTGTACTCTGACTCAAAAGTCCTTGTTCATTGTTTCATTCCCCCTTTTGAGCGACCTGTAGTCAACGGAGATCAAATAGAGCAGCTCGATGCTCTTATTTTAGATCGCAATATCACATGGAAATGGGTTAAAGCACACTCAGGTATGGTTTATAATGAACGCTGTGATGAGCTCTGTATTCTTGCACGCAATCCTAAATATTGACTTAAAAACGCCAAAACTTTAGTCTCTTTTGATGTTCATCATTCCGGTCATTATTTTGTGTCTTTTATTGAATGCTATTTTATCCTGCGTCGAAATGGCCTTTGTCACGGTTTCCAAGCCACATCTTCGAAAACTTTCAAACGAAGGCGATAAGCAAGCTCGTAAAGTTCTTTTATTACGTTCAAACCCTGAACGTGTTTTATCCGTTTTGCAAATCGGCATTACCTTGGTTGGCGCTATATCGGCCGCTGTCGGTGGAGCCGGGGCCGAAGAATCTTTAAGTCCTTTTTTCATGGATTTTTTTAACATTTCTGAAAAAGCCGCGGAAACAATATCTATTATCGCAGTCGTTATCCCG
>CALMPX010000411.1 GCA_937871355.1 uncultured Bdellovibrio sp. | reverse complement strand
AAACGGTAAAAACCTATTTGTCCTTGTCGATTTTGAGGATCAGAAAAAAAGTGATCGGCATGAATAAGATCATGCAGCCAAAAGCTTAAGGGATCACGTTCTCCGTATTTTTGATACGGCCAATCTTCAAAGTGGGGATTAAAAGTGAGTATTCTTTTTCCTTCGATTTGTAATTTCAAAAGTTCCAATGGCTCAGGTTCGTAACATAAAATTTCGAGTGGATATTGTCCCAAATAAAAATGATAAAGAGCATTGGTCGCTGCATGTGGCAGAGGAATGATGCGAACTGTTCGAGTAAATTGATGAAGATCGATGCTGGGATCTAGTTTCTTGGGCCACGAAATATCTAGTTTTTTAAATAGATCAAACATGAAAAAATCTGTTTTTGAATAAGTCGGACGAGCTTCGTCGATTAAGCTATGTCGTCCAGAGTACCAAGATTCGGGACGTCGTAAGCATGCGCAGGCGATGACCCAGATGGTGACTTGTTCGATCAGTTGTAAGTTGCTGACATTTCCTTCGATGATTTTAAATTTGTCGATATGAGATAAATAGAATTGCGAATCGCAAAATGCAGGACGATAGGTATCTTTTTTTCGGGGAACCTTTTCTCTCATGAAAGAAACTTAGCAGGATAAAGCATAAAAAAAAAGACTGATCTTTCGATCAGCCTTTTTATCAAAATCTTATGAGAACTAATTACTTAGTTGCTTCAGATTTTTTGTGGCCGCCTTTTTTGTGGCCTTTTTTGTGTTCTTTTTTTGCAGGAGCAGCTTCAGCAGGAGCAGAAACAGCAGCCGGCTCAGTTGGAGGTGGTGTAGCAGGTTCGTTAGCTTGAGCAACGAAAGCGAAAGCAACAGTAGCGATTAATGTTAATAATTTCATGGAGGACTCCTTTTAGTTATGGTCATTATTGACCTTTTGTTGACTCTATCAGGGTAGTCCAACGAGATAATAATGGTGTTAAAAACGAATTAATTTATTTTAATCTAAGATAGAGTCTAGGATTGAGATCATGTTTTATGTTGAGGTAGTTCGATAGCAAACAACGCGCCCGGTGATGATTTTTCCTCTAAAACGATCGTTGTTCCGTGTAAATGGGCAATTTTCTGAGCGATAGAAAGCCCTAGTCCATAGCCTTTGATTTTACTGCTGGTATCGGCTCGGCTAAAATGGCTGAAAATATCTTTTCGAGCCGCCTCAGGAACACCTCGACCAAAGTCTTCAATCTCAATTTTAGTCGCGGTCGTGTTCCAAAATACACGGATTAAAATGAGACCTTCTTCGAGAGAATATTTAATTGCATTTTCTATGAGATTTGAAAAGAGCTGTTCCATCAATTCCACATCGATTTGACAAGGAACTCGTTCACTATTTTCAATGATGTCGAGTTTTATTTTAATCTTTTTTTGTTCAGCTAGTTTTTGCATGCGTGGCAAAAGATCAAGAATAAGTTCCGCCGGGTGGAAATCAACAATATTAAGAATATTTTTTCCCGAATCAATTTTTGCTAAGAGCAGCATGCTCGTGATAATTCCGGTCAAAGAATCAATTTCTTGTAAGATGCTTGAATAGAAAACTTTTTTAGCCGGGTTTGAATCGTGTTTCATTTCCAATTCAACTTCGCCTTTAAGAATAGTGATCGGTGTTAATAATTGATGTGAGGCATTTGAAATAAATTTTTCTTGCGATTGAAAAGCGATTTCAATTCTTTCCAGCATCAGATTAATGGTTTCAGCTAATTTTTTAATTTCATCTTTTGACTGAGGTAGGTCTACTCGCTCATCCAATTTAGAAGCGTTAATGTTATTGGTTTTATCGATCATGTCCTGTACCGGTCGTAGAGCGCGTGACGATAAGTACAGACCCGATATGATGGCGACAAGTAAAATGCCAGGTAAACCAAAAAGCAAAATCGCTTTCATTTGATCGAGCTGCGTTTCAAAAGTTCCCATGGGGGCGGCAATTTGAAGAAACAAAGTGGGATTAGATTCATTATCTAAAGGAAAAGTAATGATTCGGTATGAAATGGCTTCGCGGTCTTCAGCGTGGATGTTGGTGGTGGTGTGATAGGCGGAGTCGGCTCCGGCCAGGATTTGTCGGAACTGCTCTTTGTAGCGGGGATTAAAGTTTTTCGAATTTGACCCATAAGATAAAATCTCACCAGAGACATGGCGAATAATAAATAAGGTATTTCCTGATTGAAAGGGGTAGATCTTGCCTTCATCCACTTTAAGTGGAGGTAAAGTCAGACTGTTA
Organism: uncultured Bdellovibrio sp.; assembly: GCA_937871355.1. GTDB lineage: Bacteria > Bdellovibrionota > Bdellovibrionia > Bdellovibrionales > Bdellovibrionaceae > Pseudobdellovibrio. The sequence continues at coordinate 5,940 of CALMPX010000411.1, read as the reverse complement.
TTTTGTCCGATTTCAATCGTCTGCGCGACGTCGACAGAATAATTATAAAGTGATTCGTCAAAATCTTTTAATAAGGATTGATTCAAGAAATAATAGAGAAAGATCGAAAAAATAACAGTCGTTGTTCCAAAAATCAGAACGAACATCGCCGTTAAGCGGGCTCGAATACCAAAAAGAATCGGTGTAAGATTATTTATTTGGAGCTTTAAGGACATACCCTACGCCGATAACAGTCTGAATGAGCTTGGTTTCAAAACCTGAGTCAATTTTTTTACGAAGTAAATTAATATAGACATCGATGACGTTACTTTCAGTATCAAAGTGAACATCCCAAACGTGTTCCGCAATTGACACACGACCTAAGGGGCGTTCAGGGTTTCGCATAAAGTATTCTAATAAAGAAAATTCTTTTGTGGTTAAGGTGATTTCTGTTTGTCCACGTTTAACTATGCGATGAATGAGGTCGAGTTCCAGATCAGCATATTTAATAGTCGACGTGATATCATTACTTTTTGAATTACGGCGAAGTAAAGCTCGTACGCGCGCCAGCAACTCTTCGAAGGAAAATGGTTTCGTGAGATAATCATCAGCCCCGGCATCTAATCCGTTTACTTTATCTTTGGTATTTCCTAAAGCGGTGAGCATGAGGATGGGTTCGCGAAAGCCATCACGACGTAGGTGTCGAGCTGTGTCTAAACCACTTTGATCTGGAAGCATCACATCTAAAATAATCAAATCATATTCGCTACTGGCCGTGAAAGATTCTGCTGCCGCGCCGGATTCGGCAATATCGACTGAATAACCGACTTCGGTCAGTCCTTTTTTTAAAAAAGAAGCTGTTTTAATTTGATCTTCAACGATTAAAATTCTCATGAGATAGATGCCTTTTTAAAATAATTTCTAATTTGCGGCCAAAACAGTATAATCACAGAAGTCGATGTTAGCCCAAATGAGACATAAAATGAAGCAGTGAGTGACTCTTTAAATATAAAATAGGCTAGAATACTGGCAAAGATAGGCTCTATTAACTTTCCACAGCTCATTATCCCTAGATTCATCGTGCTGACAAGATGAGTGAGTACGAAATGTCCTAGGAAAGTCGGAAAAATAATAAGTCCGACTACAGCCAACCAGGATGACGAAGAATAGCCTTCGATGAAGTTATGTCCCGTGAAAAGCGATGCGATCAAAAAGAAGAAGGCGCATGTCATATATTGATATGTTGAGTAAGCTTGGTTTCCAGTCAGCATATAAGCTGCATAAAACAGCGCCGAAATAAGGGCAGATAAATTTCCTAAATTGTATTCCGGAGTAAAGGTCAGGTTGGACCAAACTAAATAGAGGATTCCCAAAAAAGCTATAAAGTAGGCGGCATAAACGCGACGGTAGATTTTTTCGTTAAAATAAAGCCGTCCACCGATCGAAGCCCAGATCGGGTTCGTCGCAAAGAGCACCATCGTATTTGAAACTAAAGTGTGTTTCGCCGCATATTTATAGGTCCATAGATGAAGAAAAAAGAAAAAGCCTGAGATGAAAACCCATTTCGTGTTGTGATTGAGTTTTAAAGGCGGAAATTTTTTTTTAAAGAGCAGATAGCCGACCAGCAGGACTGTGGATAGGCCGAGTCTCCAGAATCCCAGAATTTCAGAGGGCATCTGATTCAATTTAGCAAAGAGTGCTGAGGTAGAAAGACTAAATAAGGCTAAAAAATAAAGCATTTAAATGCACCATGTTATCTGTTTGAAATCTTTAAGAATTCGATCATGATTTAGACCTGAAGACAATATAAAGTTTTAAACAACAAATAGAATGGGAGTTCTAATGACAAAACAAATTATTTTAGGAGCTGTAGCCGTCGTCGCAACGTTGCTCGTGGGATGTAACAAGCCTGATATGAAATCTGATAAAGGCCAAGCAAGCTATGCGATCGGTCAACAAATTGGAAAAAACTTGAAAGCTCAAAACATCGAAATCGATCCAGTCACATTGGCGGCTTCTTTGAAAGATGCTTTAGCTGGAAAATCAGAAATGAAAGACGATGAAATCCAAAAAGCCATGATGAAATTGCAAGAATCTGCAATGAAAAAACAACAAGAAGAAGGCGAAAATAACAAAAAGAAATCAGCTGAATTCTTAGAAAAAAATAAAACAGCCGCTGGAGTTAAAGCAACAGCTTCTGGTTTGCAATACTCAGTGATCACTGAAGGTACTGGCGCTATTCCTAAAAAAGAAGACACTGTAAAATGTCATTACACAGGAACTTTAATCGATGGAACTAAATTCGATTCGTCAGTTGATCGTGGTCAACCGGCTGAATTTCCAGTGGCTGGTGTTATCCCAGGATGGACTGAAGCCTTACAAATGATGAAAGTGGGATCTAAATATAAATTATTCATTCCACCTGAATTAGCTTACGGTGCTTCTGGTCGTCCAGGTATTCCGGCTAATTCGGCTTTAGTATTCGAAGTTGAATTACTTGATATCGTTAAAGCTAACGCTAAACCGGCAGCTCCGGCTCCTGCAGCTAAAGGTTCTAAACCAGCTCCTAAAGCCAAAAAGTAATAAATGAATTTTGATTTTAATAAAGATCCATTTGAGAATTTTTTAAAATCAATTCATGAAGCTGAAATAAAATCACAGTCGTTAGGTTTATCAAATCATAATGCGATGGCCTTAACGACAGTGAAAGATAAACAACCCTCGAGTCGAATGGTCCTTTTTAAAGGCCTGGTACGTCGAGGGTTTTCTTTTTATACGCATTATGATGGACGAAAAGGCTTGCAGATCGCAGACAACCCTAAAGTGGCGGCCGTTTTTTATTGGCCTTATTTGGATCATCAAATCAATATTCAAGGTCAAGCGTTTCCATTAACCGAACAAGAATCAGATCTTTATTTTCAAAGTCGTGATCGTCTTAGTCAGATCGGAGCTTGGGCTTCGGATCAGTCGCAAATGATGAACTCACGAGACGAGTTTGAAACTCAAGTTAAATTTTTCGAAAATAAATTTAAAGATATGAAAATTCCACGTCCCAAAGAGTGGGGAGGATTTCATATTATGCCGAGTGAAATCGAATTTTGGTTTCAGCGTGAATCGCGTTTACATGACCGATTTATCTATCAGCTCGATGGCGAGAACTGGAAGCGTTTCATGAGGTACCCTTAATGGCCAAAATAATTCTAACGGGATTCAAGCCATTCTTAGGTGATTTGATAAACCCCAGTGAAATGATTTGCCAGAATATTTTTTTGCCTGACGTTGTTACACAAGTTTTATCAGTGGATTTTAATCAAGCTTTTCTTGATTTAAAAAGTACCATTGAAAAAGAAAACCCAAAATATGTCATCATGCTGGGTTTAGCCGGTAGTCGAGACGAAATCAGTTTAGAAAAAGTCGCTCTGAATTGGAATGAATCCAAACATCCCGATGAGGCCGGAAACTTCGTCAGCCCGGGAAAGATCAATCCTTCAAATAACGAATTAGCTTTAATGACAAAATTTCCGATTAATGAATTACACGACTATTTAGATAAAAAAGAATACCCGGTAAAAATGAGTTTTTCTGCCGGGACCTATGTTTGCAACAATTTGTATTATAAAGTTTTAACTGGGTTTCCAAATTTAAAATCGATCTTCATTCACGTTCCTTACTTCACGGAAGTGAGTGAAAAAATGCAGATTCAAGTTATTAAAGATGTTTTGGATTTTTGTTAGTCGTTTACAGTTACGCAAATTGTGTGATGAGTTGTATCTGTGGATTTGTCTATCTCTGATGAAATAGCAGGTGCACTTACATCTTTGAATTTTACAATTTTTTCATTTAAATAGGTAGCGACAACATTAAAACTATCATAAGTATTTAAATTATTTGCGCAAACTATTTTAGCGGCGTGAGCAGTCTGCAAAGTTAAAGTAATCCCTAAAACTAAAATAATTTTTTTTATAAAAACTCCTTAAAGTTTCACCGTTATACCCCTATTCATAATAAATGCCACTGATGTTAATGAGTTTGAAAAAAATGCGCGACCGAATTAGTTCAACAGCGACTTCTCGCCCCACAGACTCAGTGAACTCAAAATCTTCATATTTTCCAATACTTAAAGGATCGTAGGTATCGGTCACGCAACTTTAAAACTGCGTTTACAGAGCGGTGACCGATACCCTAAGGACTTAAAATTTATGAGATACTGTGCGGTGATATTTCGAAAGTCGAAAGAGTGAATTGAGATCACTTTAAGAATGGGGCGAGGGGTAGCTAACAGGAATGAAGCTAGATGCTTATAATGTCCGGGAAAAGTACGGCGCTCTATTCAAATTACGGATCAGAGGTGCAGAGAAAAGGACCTGGCACCTAATGAACCGAGTGCGGTGATACTAAATAAAATTCTGGGATTTCGACGTTGAATGGTTCGCCGGTATGTGAAAGAAAGCTGTAGAATCCGCGCATGGTTCCGGTGCTGGTGGTTAAGGGACAGGCGCTTTCGTATTGGAAGGTTTGATTCGGGGTAATTTTGGGTTGTAGGCCGACGACTCCGGGGCCTTTGATTTCTTCCGTGCGGCCAAAGGCATCGGTGATGATCCAATGACGAGACACGAGCTGAGCGTATTCTACACCTAAATTTTTAATTTCGATTTTGTAAGCGAACATGAATCGTTTGGCTAAGGGATCTGATTCGGATTCTATATAGACACTGCTGGCAGCGATTTGGAAATGTGGTAATGGTAATTTTTTTAAACTCACTCAACACCCCTATATAATTATTGTTCACTTAAAAAATCATATTTTCAAGCGTAAAAATAAGTGGGTAGTGGTCCGAAGGCAGCTGCGCTTTTTGCTCTAAGGTATCGGGTCGTTTAAGCGGCGATCCATATTGATCTTTGTAAGGGTAAATTGAGGTCGAAGAGGTCACCAGTTTGCCTTTAAGTGTTTCCGGTAAGAAACAATAGTCAATTTGTCGACCTTCAGAGCGAAATCCTGATTTAACTTGAATAAAAGTATGTCTATCATCTAGAGGAATTTGAGCGATTTCTAATACATCTTCTAAATCCGTATTTGCATAAAGATAGTTGAACTCAGGATCGGTATTGAATCGACTTGCAGTGCCATTAAAGTCCCCACAGAGCATAATCGGTGTCTGGGGGTGATTTTTTTTAAGTTCGTTGTAGATATCGACACAGGCTTTCAGTTCAGCGGTCCGTCGAAGAACGCCTCCGGGATCGATTCTTTCCGGGTCGAGCGGGGACTTTAGATGAGTCAGTAATATGATCAAGAAAGGGTTATTCACATCAGATTTAAATAGTCTTAATTCTGCACAGTCGCGTGATAATTTATAACTGATCTTTTTATCAGCGGTGGCAGGATAAACAAGGTCGATTTCTTTGTTTTTGTGAGAGAAAAGATCAAAATAGAACGGTAGATTCTTTTTAATTAAAAAGCCTACGTCAATACTGCGATCTGAGTTGCCTTCCACCAGAATAGGCGAGTATTTACTGTCTAAAAAGTACTGGTTAAAGTTTTTTAAAGACTCGACGCTTCCGACTTCGTTGAGCATAACGATATCAGCGTCGATATCAATCAGTGTATGAGCCAAGTGAATGACTTTGGATAAAGGTTTGTTTTCAAAGTCAGCCGCAGTGAGGCTTTCCCACTGTTTTCGTTCTAATTTTAAATAATTTATAGGCAGAGGATTGTCGAACAACAAAAATAGATTTTCTGCATTAATTTGGCAAAATTTTAAATTCGACATTGATATCCATACTATTTAAATTAATGATGAAGTGACAGAGTCATTATCCATTCATTTTAACGGAATATCCAGAGGTTTAAGGTTAATTTTATGAATTTCAAAAAAGTTGTAACGCCATTTATCAATTTTCAAGTTTTGAGCAAAAGTAACAAATCAAAAGCGAATAATTATGCCAGCCACTTTGATGGGTATGT
>CALMPX010000410.1 GCA_937871355.1 uncultured Bdellovibrio sp. | reverse complement strand
CACATTGAGCTTATTAGGTTTAACATTTGCTGTTTTATATGATATTTTGCGTTCATGTCAATACCTACAGTTACCAGCGATCTTGCCGATAAAAATTTAGTCAGTCCTGCCGATCAAAAAGAGATCCAGCGCCGGCGTACATTTGCCATTATTTCCCATCCTGATGCGGGGAAGACGACGCTGACTGAAAAGCTTCTTTATCATGGAGGAGTTATTCACGAAACAGGCGAGGTCAAAGGCAAATCGGGAACAAAAGCGGTGACTTCCGATTGGATGGAGCTGGAACGTCAAAAAGGAATTTCGATTACATCGAGTGTAATGACATTTGATTTTAATAAACTACGTATTAATTTATTAGATACACCCGGGCATAAAGATTTCTCGGAAGATACCTATCGTGTATTAATGGCCGTTGAAAGTGCCTGTATGTTGATTGATGTGGCCAAGGGCGTAGAGGATCGTACGAAAAAACTTTATGAAGTTTGTAGGCTCCGTCATATTCCTATATTCACATTTGTAAATAAGTTAGATCGTGAAGGTAAAGACCCTTTAACTTTGATTGATGAAATCGAAAAAACTTTAAATATGCAGTCTTATCCGGTGACTTGGCCCTTAGGTATCGGCTCACGTTTTAAAGGAATTTATAATCGTATTACTCAAAAAGTCAGTTTCTACAATCAACGTCGTGACGGTGATGAAGTCGAAGAATTTGATTTTTCCGGACCGCAAGATCCTATTTTGGAAAAATACTTAGATCATGAAACGTTACAACAAGTTCGTGATGAATTAGAGCTGATTGAAAGCGCTTTACCACCGTTTAATATTCAAGAATTCTTGGACGGAAAGATTAGCCCCGTGACTTTTGGATCAGCCAAGCAAAACTTTGGCGTAGATACCTTCCTTGATTTCTTTACTCGCTATGCGCCAGCACCGATGCCACGCCCAACGCAAAATAAAGAACTGGTTCTACCGATTGCAAGCAACTTTTCGGGCTTTGTATTTAAAATTCAAGCTAACATGGATAAACGCCACCGCGACCGTATCGCGTTCTTACGTATTTGCTCTGGTAAGTTTGAGCGCGGAATGAAAGTGAATCATGCACGTCTTGGTCGTGATTTGCGATTATCTTATTCGAGTCAATTTATAGCAGCCGATAAAGAAACTGTAGATGTCGCCTATGCGGGTGACATTGTCGGAGTGGGCGATACCGGAAACTTCGCGATCGGAGATTCCGTTTCATCGAATGGGAAAGTCGCTTACGAAGATATACCAAAATTCGCACCAGAACTTTTTGCAAAGCTCACCGTTCGAGATGCTCTAAAGCGTACGAAAATGCATGAAGCACTTCGCCATCTTTCTGAAGAAGGTGCCATTCAATTGTTTATTGATCCAGTTATAGGAACTCAAGAGTACCTCGTGGGAGCTGTCGGTGAGCTTCAATTCGAAGTTTTGCAGCATCGCCTTCAAGATGAGTATAATTTAGAAATTAAATTGAATCGTTTGGCCTTTACCGTGGCTCGTTGGCCCCGAACAGTCGACGGCAAGGCCGTTCATGAATTGAAAGGCAATTTTAATTTATTCCAAGATATGATTGAACAGCCGGTTTTATTATTAAATCAAGAGTGGGATCTTAACTGGGCCCAAAAAGAAAATCCAGATGTTGTTTTTGCGACAAGTATATCGCGCGCACGATAAGAAATGAATGTTATGGTGACTGACGTATTAAAAATTATAAACCTAAAAAAGACTTACAATCCTAAGGACAAAAACAGTCAAATTAAAACTGAAGCACTCAAAGGAGTTTCGTTTGAAATTCACACCGGCGAGATTTTTGGATTACTAGGTCCAAATGGAGCCGGCAAAACCACTTTGATTAATACCATTACCACTTTAGAAGAGCCGACAGCTGGTGATGTGATCGTATTCGATCAAAGTGTGGTAAAGAATCCTCAATTTACAAAAAAACAAATTGGTGTTGTTCATCAAGAAGTTATTCACACAGGTTTTTTTGATGTCATTGAAATTCTCAGATTTCAATCCGGTTACTATGGAATTAAAAATAACGACGACCGCATTAACTATCTTTTAGACAAGTTATCTTTAACACCGCATAAACATAAAAAAGTAAAACAATTGTCTGGTGGTATGAAACGTCGCTTGATGATTGCAAAGGCACTGGTTCATTCGCCTAAACTTTTATTGCTCGACGAACCAACCGCGGGCGTTGACGTCGAGCTTCGTGAATCCCTATGGAAATTTGTCCTTGAGTTAAAAGCGCAAGGCGTTTCCATACTCCTTACGACACATTACCTTGAAGAGGCTGAAAAATTATGCGACCGCGTCGGCATTATCAATAAAGGAAGCCTCGTCTATATCGGTCATCCTCAAGAAGTGATTGCTAAGTACTCGACGAAAAAAATTAATCTTAAAACAATTTCGGGTCAAAATTTTAGCTTTACCGACAGTGCGGCTAAAACGATTCAGCAAATTTTGACGGAGAATAAAATATCTTTTTCAGATGTTGTCGATATTCAAATTGAAGAAGGTAAATTAGAAGAAGCCTTCACGAAAATGGTGAACTTATGATGATTCCTTTTATAACTTTAATTCACCGTGAAATTTTGCGTTTCATGAAGGTCATCGTCCAAACTGTACTCAGTCCTATATTAAGCTCTTCACTTTATTTGCTCATTTTTGGTGTTTCATTAGGATCTTCGATTCAAATGAAAAACGGACATATATACTTAGCTTTCTTGATTCCGGGATTGATTGTGATGGGTCTAGTGAATAACGCTTTTCAAAACTCATCATCGTCGATTATCACATCTAAGTTCTCAGGAGATATTGA
>CALMPX010000409.1 GCA_937871355.1 uncultured Bdellovibrio sp. | reverse complement strand
TCTTAAATATTTACTGCGTGACGGTGAAAAACAGCAACTAGTTCAAAGCATTATTAGATCGAGCGTTGAAAAATAATTAACTGGCTTTCTGCACCAAAAGCTTAAGCCCTAATGTTTTCAAAACAATCATTAATGTGGCTAATGTTGGATTTCCATTTTTAGACAGTGCTTTATGGATCGTCGACGGCGTTTTACCAGCTTTTTTAGCGAGCTGCTCAACAGGAATATCTAATGCTTCTGAAACACTTTTAATAGCATTAATGATCAGCTCAGGTTCATCCCAATTCTCTTCAAAAGAAGCATTCAAATATCCAATAGCTTCATCCGGATTACGCTGAAATCTTTCTTTTTTTACCTCAGCCCACGTTCTAAATCGCTTATTTTTATTTTTTTTCAATGCCACAACGACTCCTGTAATTATCTAAATATTCCTTAGACTTTTTAATATCAGCTGACTGTTTGTTCTTGTCTCCACCACATATCAATAAAACAATTTGATGCTCTATAAGCGCATAGTAAATTCGAAATGCAGGATTTTTAAATCGAAGCTCAAACAAACCCTCTTTCAAAGACTTCGTATCTCCGAAGTGTCCGTACTGCAAACGCTCCATTCGAGACTCAATTTTCCACAGGACAGATTGATCTAACGAATTAAGCCAATCTTGAAAAGGCTCTCGTCCCGCTACCGTATTATAAACGATAAGCTCATATTTCACTGTCATTTCACATCTCCACTATAGCGTAGATTACTTTTTTACGCAAGTTTTTTTAAATGCATACAAGTGACATAGGCCATTACGATTATACGCTCTATAGAATATGTTTTATGAGATTGTTCGGACGGATTTACTTAATAAATTTCTTTACGTTAGCTTTAAAATCAGAATTTTCTTTGGGAATATTTTTACGATCTAAAGTATAGCGAATTTCAGTAACAAAACCTTTTTTGTATTTTTGGTTTACTGTATTTTTTATAGTTTCAGACATAAAAGTCATCTGCTGCATCCAGGTTGAGTTTTTCACCCATAACCACAAAACGCCCTTATGATAGGCCACGGGTTCGGTGTATTCCGCGGTCGTCGGGCCTACAATGTCTTTCCAATTCAACCAAAGCTTCCAGCGCTGGAATTGCTCTGAAACAGGCCCGCCTTCTTTCTCTTCAAAAAGACTTTTAAGCACCTCGGCTGAGGTTTTAAATTTGGATTTAAAATCGTTTTCGCGCATCCGATAAAACTACTGCAGAACCTTGATTTTTGTAATGATTAAGTCTATTGATGGCCCATGACAAAACAAATTTCAGTCGTTGGTGCAGGTTTGGCCGGAAGCGAATGTGCCTTACAATTAGCTACTATGGGTTATTCCGTGACTCTGTATGAAATGAGAGGCGTAGAAGCCACGCCAGCTCACAAAACCACAGATTTTGCTGAATTGGTTTGCTCTAATTCTTTTGGCAGTCAAGGCGACCATTCAGCCCCTGGACAATTAAAATGGGAAGCGAATCACCTTAAAAGTTTTATTCTTAAAGCCGCTCAAGATTTTTCCGTTCCCGCCGGACAAGCCCTAGGAATTGATCGTGAAAAATTCGCAGCTCATGTGACATCTCTTGTGGAAGCTCACCCCAATATTAAAATTGAACGTCGCGTGGTGAATTCATTAAACGAAGTGCCTCGTCCGACAGTTGTAGCCACCGGTCCGCTCACCAATGAGCCTTTAGCTGAAAGTATGAAAGAACATTTCGGCCAAGATTTTCTTTATTTCTTCGATGCCATCGCGCCCATCATCGATGCGGATTCCATCAATACTGAAATTGCTTGGAAAGCCGATCGTTACGACAAAGGCACTCCGGATTATTACAACTGTCCGATGAACAAAGAAGAATATTACAATTTTGTTAAAGAGATTGAACTCGCTCGTAAAATCGAACCCAAACATTTTGAAACAACAAATTTTTTTGAAGGCTGTATGCCGATTGAAGTGATGGTCGAACGCGGACCGCAAACTTTGCGCTTTGGGCCGATGAAACCGATTGGCTTAGACGATCCCCGCACAGGTCGTTATCCCTTCGCTGTAGTTCAACTACGCCAAGATAACAAAGAGGCCACCGCTTACAACATCGTGGGCTTTCAAACCCGCATGGCCTACGGAGAACAAACCCGGATCTTCCGCATGATCCCTGGTTTAGAAAATGCCGAATTTTTAAAATTAGGCAGCATTCATCGTAATTTATTTATTAATACACCAAAGATGTTGAACAAAGACTTGTCCAGTAAAAATGATCCTTGGTTATTCTTTGCCGGCCAAATTACAGGTGTCGAAGGTTACTTTGAATCGGCTTGTACGGGTCTCATGGTGGCTCATTTTCTGAATCAAAAATTAACTGATCGCCCGTTATCGATCCCGCCTCGTCATTCAGCTTTTGGATCTTTATTGAACGCGATTACTGACGAATTTAAAGTGGATCATTTTCAGCCAACGAACATTAATTTCAGCTTGCTTCCGCCGTTAGAAAATCACATCCGAGACAAAGTCGCTCGAAAAGCAGTTCAAATAAAATTAGCTAGGGAATCCCTAGCTCATTGGAGTTTTTAATTCATTACTCGACAGTCACGGACTTAGCTAAATTACGTGGTTGATCGACATCATAACCTAAACTGTGCGCTAAGTGATAAGCCATCAATTGCAAAGGCACCACCGAAATAATGGGATTGGTCGTCCAAAGCGAATTGGGTAAAGATAAATAATATTCACTCATCGTTTTCAATGATTTATTTTCGCCGGTTCCAATCGAAATAATTTTACCACCACGGGCCTTGGCTTCTTGAAGATTACTGATGGTTTTATCCAATAATTCATCTGAAGGTGCCACCACCACAATCGCCATATTATCATCGATCAAGGCTAATGGACCATGTTTCATTTCGCCGGCGGCATAACCTTCGGCATGCATGTAGGCTAACTCTTTTAATTTCAACGCGCCTTCTAAGGCAATTGGATAACTGACACCACGTCCGAGAAACAAGAAGCCTTTATATTTCTTCAATTTTTCTGCCGCTTCCGAGAAGTATTTGTCATAGGCTAAAACGACTTCCAGCTGGCTCGGAACCGCTAATAAATTTTGAACGTATTGTTTTTCACTGACTGGAGCGAGGTGACCACGCGCTTTCGAAATTTGAAGAGCTAAAATATTTAATAAAGCTAATGTGCTGGTGAAAGCTTTGGTGCTGGCCACACCGATTTCGACACCAGAATTCATGTACATGTGTCCGTTCGCTTCTCGATCAATCGAAGATTGAGCCACATTGGTGATCGATAAAAGTTCTGCACCTTGTTCTTTGGCTAAACGAACAGCCGCTAATGTATCCGCGGTTTCACCGCTTTGAGAGATCGAAATAACTAAAGTATTTTTAGGAATAACCGGACGACGATATCTAAATTCACTAGCCACGTCGGTATCAACCGGAACACGGCAAATTTGTTCGATCAAATATTTGCCGATCATCGCGGCGTAGAAACTTGTTCCACAGGCCACGAAGATGATACGGTCGATTTTTTTAAAAACTGTTTCGGCTTCAAAACCGATATTGGTTAATTTAACCGATTGAGTGTCGGTATCGATAAACGGTGCCATGGCATTAGCGACTGAACGAGGCTGCTCATAGATTTCTTTTAACATGTAATGCTCAAAACCCATTTTTTCAGCGCGATCAGTTGACCAGTCTAAAATAGAGACTTCTTTTTGTAGTTTCTCACCTTGAGCATTGTAGTAATTCACCGCATGGTCTTTGATATGAACCACTTCACGATCATTTAAATAAACAAAACGATTCGTGTGAACTAACGCCGCTTGTACGTCACTGACTACAAAAAATTCACTATTTGATTTGTCTTTACTTAAACCGACGATCAAAGGTGGACCGTCTTTAAAAGCGACTAATTCATTCGGAGATTTTTCCCACAATACAACAATTGAAAAGGCACCAATGATTTTATTTAAAATATTTTGAACTGATTGAAGTAAGTTTTGATTTTTCTGAATCTCATTCCAAATGAGATGGGCCACAAGTTCAGAATCGGTATCTGAAGCAATCACCGCGCCTTGAGCTAATAATTCTTCTTTAATTTCTAAGTAATTTTCAATAATACCATTGTGAACCAGGCTGATTTCACCCACTTGATGAGGATGAGCATTTCGTTCATTGGGGGCCCCATGAGTGGCCCAACGCGTATGACCTATGCCGACGTGTCCATTAAAAGCTTCGTTTTGAACTTTATCTTCTAAAGCTTTAAGTTTTCCCTGAGCACGAATACGTTTGGTTTTTCCGTCATGAATAATGGCCACACCGGCGCTATCATAGCCGCGGTATTCTAATTTTTTAAGTCCATCAATGATAACTGTCTTAGGACTCTGCGTTCCTAGATAACCCACGATTCCACACATAGACTATAATTCCTTCTTTTTAAATTTCGCAGCCATGCCGGCTTTATTTTCTTGTCGCGCGCGCGCAATCGCCAGATCGCCAGTGGGTACATTTTTAGTGATCGTAGATCCCGACGCAATAATAACATCCGATCCGATTTCCACGGGGGCTACAAATTGAGAATCGCTTCCTACAAATACGCGATCTCCAATTTTTGTTTTATATTTCTTTTTATCAGCCGCGTAGTTACAAGTAATGGTACCACAGCCGATATTGACGTCTTCTCCAATATCCGCATCGCCTAAATAAGTTAAATGCCCGGCTTTAGAGTGAGCACCAAAATTAACTTTTTTCATTTCGACGAAATTACCAACGTGAGCATTTTTACCAATCACCGTGTCTGGTCGAAGACGGGCGTAGGGACCCACTTTAGCTAAAGATTTAATAACAGAATGTTCGAGGTAGCTGCCCGCTTTGACTTGAACACCATCTTCAATAATACAATCAGAAATAAATACATTCGGCTCGATAACACAGAAAGGTCCAATCGCCGTTTTTCCGCGAATAAAAACATTAGGATAAACCACGGATCCGGCGCCAACCGAGGCCGTGTCCTCTATGTAAGTGCTACGAGGATCAATCAAAATAACACCTTGACTGAGCAATTGTTTATTTTTTGCTTTATACACCAGACTGGTCGCTTCGGCCAATTCTTCTTGCGTGTTAACTCCATGAGCAACATGCGTGTTTGAAGATAATAACGCTTGAACAGATTTTCCACCGTCAAGTGCCAAAGAAATTAAATCTGGTAAATAATATTCTTTGTTAGCGTTATCATTTTTAATTTTCGGCAAATATTTTTTTAAGATATCAGATTTGACAATGTAAATACCGGTACTGACTTCTTTGATTTTTAAAGTGTCCTGGCTGGCATCTTTGAATTCGACGATCGTTTTTAATTTTCCATTTTGACGAACAATGCGACCAAATTGCTTCGGGTCTTTCAATTCGACAGAAACGACAGCCACATCTAATTTTTGCTCGCGAAAATCAGAAATAAAGTTTTTTAAATCAGCCGTCGTAATCAAAGGATGATCTCCGTTGAGAATAACAACGTCGCCTTCTAAAGTTTCAATATCTGCTGATTTGACCGCATCCGCTGTTCCTAACTGATTTGCTTGCTGATGAAGATGAATTTTAATTTGTTTTTCAACGCTGGAGGCAAAAGGCTCGATCAATGTTTTGACCAATTGACTTCCGTGTCCGAGAACGACACGCGCTTCATCAAATTCCGCGAAGAGACAGTTCGACAAAATACGTAAGATCATCGGCTGACCGGCCACTGGATGTAAAACTTTTGGTAAAGGACTTTTCATTCGAGTTCCTTGACCTGCTGCGAGTATAATTGCTGTAGTTTTTATCATGGCCTAATTTAATCTATTTCAATGCTCTTCGTCAGTTATTTTTTTTAAAACTAGGCAAATTGTGGCTTTAGCGGCACACTTTACACATGGCCATTACAACGATTGCTTTCGACCTAGACGATACTCTATTGAATACTTCTGGACTCTTGGTTCCAGCCGCATCCATGCAAGCTTTTAATATTCTCATCGCCAATGGCTTAACAATATCCCTTGATGAATGCGAGCGTCAGCGACTTGAAGCGATTAAAACTATTTCACATAAAGATTTATTTTTGCATTTAGCCCAAACTTACGGGACAAAGCATACATTAGCGGCCGTCGAAAAGGCCACGCGGGCCTTTTATGAACCAGAAATTCCGGAATATTTACCTTTAGTTCACGGAGCCGAAAACATCATTCGTGATTTGAAAAATAAATATCATTTGTACATCGTGACGGCAGGGTATGAATCCGGGCAACGTAATAAAATAAAAAGTCTTAGAATTGAAAACTTCTTCAAAGATATTTTTGTGGTTAATAGTCTGAATAACGAACGCAAAATCGATGCGTTTCGTAAAATATTAGCTTTAGAAAATATCCAGCCTGAAAACTTGCTTTGCATCGGAAATTCACTATCATCGGAAATTCGAGACGCTAAAGAATTAGGTGCTGTATCTTGTTATTTAGAATTTGGTGAAGATCGCGGAAAAATTCCCACTGATCCGAAGTTTCGTCCTGACTATCACATTAAAGAAATTGGACAACTCACGGACACATGCAAAATATAAATTCCCACACACTGAATTCTTATAAGTTTTGCCTGATTTCAGATAATGAGAAGCTTATCGCGCTCACTGATTTAGATAACGTTTTCGTGATTAAATCGTTAGATCAACTTAAATCACTATCTCCATTTCGTGTGATTGCCGCCGATTACAGTTTTATTGTGAAACATCAGGCTTTTGATATTTTGAAAAACAAGTCTCAACGCCTCGTTTTTATTTTTAATTCCCCGGATGAAAAAGTAATTCCCTACTTATTTAAACAAACGCTTCCCGATCAAATGATTTTCAATGACGATTATACCAATCAGGTCTTTTTTGAACAAGATTTAGTCTTAACGGAAAGTCAGCAGGATTTAACCTATCTCAATTTAGCAGCCGATCTGAATCAGGAATATGAAAATATCAAACTCGAGCTGGAAGCCAAACTCGATGAAACTAAGCTCGACCTCTTGGCCAGTCGTCAAAAGATCTTGGATTCGAATATTCGCATCGAAGCTATGCGTAAAATTTTGTATTCTATTACACAGGAAAGCGATCTTCATCGCATCGAAACGGTACTCAATGAATTGCTTCCAGCCTCTTCCAAAGCGACCTGGATTAAAATTATTCCAGAACATCATAAAGCTGCCTTAGAAGCTGAATTAAATCACCAGCTGAATACAACATTCAAAGCTTACGCGCTTCCGAGTCATGTCATCTACTTTATTAAGGGTGATCAAAAAAATTAAAAAAAAGATGATCTCAATTTATTCACAAAAATCCGCGACATTATCGAAATAAATTATAACCGCGAAGTCGATTACACGAATCTGGCACGGACTGAAAATATCGTTCGCAAAGCCTTCGCGGAGTTCAATCATCCGTTGGCCGTCATCGATAGCGATTACTGTATTATTCAATCTAACGCCGCCTTTAAGCGCGAAATTTCAAATGAAGAAAAGGTTCCTGAATTCACCAGCGGAAAACTGGGACAAAAGTTTACTGAAAAAATCAATGGCGCTATTTTCGATGTCTATTCAAACTCGATAGCCATTGACAACAACCCCACTAAATTGTGGATTAATATGTATCAAAACAAAACCGAAGAGCATTACTTCGAACAGCGTCTGAATCAAACAGCAAAAATGAAAGAATTGGGTATTATTTCAAGCTCGATCGCGCATGAGCTCAACAATCCCTTAGGTGGCGTTTTATCTTATCTTCAGTTGGTGCAAATGGACCTGGCCAAAGGCCATCCATTTGAAGCTGATATTAAAGCCATGATCGATACAACCTTACGTATGAAAAAGATTATCGAAGATTTGCTGATCTTCTCGCGCACGACGAGTTTACAGGATCAAGGCACTTACAATGTATCCGAATTGTTACAAGAAAGTTTGTCTATTCATGAAATTCATTTCAAAAACGAAAATATAAAAATTGTAAATCAAAGTGAAAATGCCCAGCTTAAGTTAGTCCTATCAAAAACAGCCTTCCGTGATGCTCTTCATTTTATTTTCAGTTTTTACATCGAAAAAATTAAAGCCTTTAGAAAAATAAATTCTCAAAAAACAGGTCTAGTCGAGGTAAAAATTACCCCCGACCAAAATCATAATTCCAAGGAAACCAACTACAGCATTGATTTTCAAGGAAATTGCGGGCACCTGGACGAAGCCGAAAAATCAAAAGATATTAGCCTATTGGCTCTATCCAAATGCTTAACTGATCAAAATATGCACTTAGAGATTGCTGTGCCTAAGGAAACTGGATCAGCCTCAAGGTCATCATTCAAAAGTCCTGAATTTAAATCACAACCGTTGTTTTTTGACACTGCTGTCAAAAAATGGGTTATCCTAAAAGCGTTATTGATATTCTGTTTACAGGACGTTCACAGAATTTGTTACGACCACGGAAGGAAGTTCATGAAGACAGCACGAGTTCTCATATTGGATGATGAGTCAACACTTAGAACAGCGCTATTTAGACTGCTTGATCGAAAAGGTTACACTGTCGTAACAGCTCAAAAAATAGAAGAAGCCAAATCTTTTTGCTCGAGTGATAAACCGTTTGATTTAGCGATCGTAGACGTCAATCTACCTGATGGCGACGGTCTTGAGTTCATGACTTTTCTTAAAAATCAAAATCCAGCCACTGAAATTATTATCCTCACAGGCTTTGGCTCGATTGAATCTGCTGTGAATGCTACTCAACGCGGAGCTTTTCACTTCTTAACGAAGCCCTTTAGTTTAGAAGAACTGATGAGTGTTTGCGAAAAAGCTCTCACTCATAAAACTCTCCAATTTGAGAATCAAAAATTAAGAAATGAATTATCAACGAAATACCG
>CALMPX010000408.1 GCA_937871355.1 uncultured Bdellovibrio sp. | reverse complement strand
TTTTTCTGATCTAAATGAAACAGAAAATGCATTTGTTTCCTTGAGTGAATATTCAAAGGCTTTCTGGTCAATATTTTCTTTGCGAAGATCTTCATCCATTTTGAAAAGTTCTGTTTTATTATCTTTAATTTTCAAAACAACAAAGGCATCAAAATTTTTACGAGCTAATTCAGTGTACTCATCATGATTTGAATCAATTTCGGACCAAGATGAATTTATGGCATCAATTGAATAATTCGGATCGGTAATTTGATTCAAAATTTTCGGAGAACATAAAATAAATATCGCATCTGGAATTTGTTTTATTTTTTCGTTATAGTTTAAACCTAAAATAATCGGTTTATTATCCCAAATCTGAAGGGGGATGAGATCTGCATTAAAAAACGTATATTGATTAAAGAGATTATGATTTTTACTATAGAGAGTATTGAGATTAATAATATCACTAGGGCCGAGATCATCACGTAAAGCGGGAACGTGGTAATGAGTTAAAAACCATTGTTTATAGGAAAACCAACTTAAAATATTTTTTTCAAAGGCAATACGAAGACGAGACTTTTCATAGTCAACATTCACTCCGGTAGAAAGAACTTCTTCTACTTTAAGCGCTTCTTCATTAAAAAAATATTCCCAAGAATATTCAGGTATTAGTTTTGTCACAGTTCATTTATCGGCAGATTGAGGCTATAACTTTTGTGAAAAATGCCTAAATTAACTCGACCAAGGTAGGTGACAGACGTAAACTATGAAAAAAATGCATACTTTCTATGGCTAAAGCCGTGTTTTTCTAAAGTAGAAGCTCTTCAGAGGCTGCTAGAAGCGTTATGAAGCCAAAGAGCTTAAAGCCCTTTCTTGAGGACTTCTTACAGAGTTATTAATTTCACGCTAACATGTTAGAACTTTTCAATTATTTCAAATTCAGGTAGAACATCTCCCTATGCCTAATCAGAGCCCCAAAAGTATAATCTATTTAGATAATAATGCGACGACTCGTCCGGATCGAGATTTGTTGAAAGAGCTCGTTTTGTTAATTCAGAATGATCAACTTCAATGGGGTAATCCGTCTTCGATTCACTTACAAAGTAGAAAAAAAAAAAATATTTTACGTGAAACTCGTAAACAGTTTGCTGAAATGTTTCACTGTCAGTCGACAGAGATTATTTTTAACTCAGGAGCGAGCGAAGGGAATAACACTGTTCTCAAATCAGTTTGGCAAACACTTGGTGCGACTAAAAATGAATTTCTTGTTTCTCAAGTTGAACATCCGAGTGTGATTAAAACGGCTGAATACATTCAAAGCTTAGGTGCGATCATTAAATGGATTCCAGTCAATCGCAAAGGTCAGATCGATTTAGAATTTATCAAAAATAATGTTTCACATAAAACAGCTTTGGTCAGTGTGATGTTTGCCAATAATGAAACAGGAACTTTATTTCCTATTTCGAGTATTTCTAAAATTGTAAAAGAACACACGGTTTTACTTCATGTTGACTGTGTGCAAGCCTTAGGAAAAGAAGATTTGAATCTTCAAGACTTAAAAATAGATTATGCCACTTTCTCAAGTCATAAGTTCTATGCGCTCAAAGGCTGCGGAGTTCTATTTGCTCGTCGCGGCGCTCCTTTTGTTAATCTCATTCATGGCGGCGGTCAAGAGCGTGGTCGCCGCGGAGGAACAGAGAACGTTTTGGCCCTGTGGTCATTACAACAAATGCTTTCATCATTGAAAAATTTAGAATTTAAAAATACAGAAGTGCGCAAATTACGTGATCATTTTGAAACGAGCATTCAAAATAAAATTTCTGGTGTGACAATTACGGCTCGTGAAAGTTTACGCTTAAGTAATACTTCAAGTTTAGTTATTCAAGATGTCGATGGCGAAACATTATTGATGAGTTTAGATCTAAAAGGATTTGCGGTCAGTACAGGTGCGGCTTGTAGCAGCGGTAATCCTGAACCAAGTCCTGTCTTGTTATCGATGGGGTTAAGTCGTGAAGAGGCTCAATCCTCACTACGTGTTTCATTAGGTTGGCACACGACGATAGACGAGATAGATCTTTTTATATCAGCTTTAGTTGAAGTCGTTGAAAGAATAAGAAAAATTAAATCAGAATCTAAAGAAAAGAATAGCCATGCTGGATAATGTAAAGAAAAAAAGCAAAGGTAAAGTTTTAGTCGCTATGTCTGGAGGAGTCGATAGTTCCGTGGCCGCCAGTCTTCTCGTTGATCAAGGTTACGAAGTGATAGGTGCAACCATGCAAGTTTGGGATTACTCTTCGTGCGATATCACTGAGGGTAATGGCACGTGTTGTTCAAGTATTGATGTGGATGATGCTAGATCAGTGGCAGATCGTTTGAATATTCCTTTTTACGTTCTTAATTGTGAAGCTAAATTTAAAGCCGCAGTTATTGATCCTTTCATTAATGATTATTTAAACGGCCGCACACCGCTTCCCTGTGTAAACTGTAATACCTATTTAAAATTCGATCATCTTGTTCAAAAAATGAAAGAGCTAGGTTGTGATTATATTGCTACCGGACATTATGCCCAGGTTCTTAAAAACGAAAATGGTGTTTCACAAATTGTTACATCGACGGATGATTGGAAAGATCAAACTTATTTCTTGTTTACGATTGATCCCGCCATTATTCCTCATTTGCTATTTCCTATAGGACATTTAAAAAAACCAGCTGTTCGTGAAATAGCCGAAGCTAAAGGATTAACTGTAGCAAAGAAAAAAGATTCTACCGGAATCTGTTTTGTTGGCGATAAAGGTTACGATCAGTTTATAAAAGAAAATGTATCAACTGTTATTCTAAAATCAAAACATGGAAAATTGAGACGATTCCCAGATGGCGACATCATGGGTGATCATGATGGCATTCATTTGTACACCATCGGTCAAAGTAAAGGAATTGGTCTTACTTATCATGAAAAAATGTTTGTGATCAAAATTGATTCTGAAACAAATACGGTTTGGATTGGTGATGAGAAATATTTATTCCATAA
>CALMPX010000407.1 GCA_937871355.1 uncultured Bdellovibrio sp. | reverse complement strand
TGCGACAGCAAGACTTTTTAAAGACCTTGGAATAAAAAATGAAAATCTGATTATGACTGACTCCGTGGGCGTCGTATTTAAGGGGCGAACGGAAGGAATGAATATTTACAAAGAAGAATTCGCAGTCGAAACCAATGCCAGAACACTGGCTGATGCGATGAAAAACGCTGATGCCTTTATCGGCTGTTCGGCAAAAGGGATTTTGACCGGCGAGATGGTTAAGACGATGGCAAAAAATCCGATCATCTTCGCCATGGCAAACCCTGATCCAGAGATTGCTCCCGAGGAAGTCGCTCTTATTCGAAGTGATGCGATTATGGCCACAGGACGCTCCGATTATCCCAATCAAGTCAACAATGTTCTAGGCTTTCCTTTTATTTTTAGAGGAGCTCTTGATGTCGGTGCAAAAACAATCAACGAAGCCATGAAGCTTGCAGCAGTACATGCCCTTGCGGAGCTTGCGCAGGAAGAAGTTCCTGGAGACGTCAAAATGGCCTATGGAAATCAAGATTTTAATTTTGGGAAAAATTATATTATTCCCAAGCCTTTTGATAAGAGAGTGCTCACGCGAGTTGCTCCGGCAGTAGCTAAAGCGGCGATGGATTCAGGCGTTGCCACTCGACCAATTGAAGACTGGTCAACCTATATCCATCAACTAGAAAATCGCATGGGCCCATCTTCTCATTTTTTAAAATCAATTCGCTCGCGTTTAAGCTCTGCTCAAAAACCAAGAATCGTTTTTGCAGAAGGTACAACTGGACGTATTCTTAACGCCGTAAATATTTTAGATGAAGAAGGATTGATTGAACCAATCTTATTAGGTGATGCTATTGAAATCCATGAGAAGATGAAAGGTCTTGGACTCTCTCACCTCATTTCTAAAATTAAAACGATTCATCCAACCACGGATAAAATGCGTTGGGATTTTAGTTTTGATTATTATGAACAAAGACAAAGAAAAGGTGTTACTAAAATTCATGCGCGCGACCTCATGAAAAACCGCAATTTCTTTGGTGCAATGATGCTTAAACACGGGCATGCCGAAGGTTTTATCACTGGTGCGAGTCAGAATTATCCCGAATGTTTAAAGGCAGTTTTTAATGTTCTTGGTTCAAATAGTGAGCAAAAAGTTGCAGGAATTATTATTCTCGTGTTTCGACATAAAACAATTTTTCTTGCCGACTGTACCGTACAAATTGATCCCAATGCTGAAGAGCTCGCACAGATCGCACTGTCCACCGCTAGCCTTTATCGTAAATTAATGCTTAAGGTTCCGCGTGTTGCGTTTCTCAGTTTTTCCAATTTTGGTTCGAATCAAAATGAAGAATCAAAAAAGATGAGAAAAGCCGCCCAGATCGCTCAAAGTAAAGATAGCCGAATTGTCGCCGAGGGAGAAATTCAAGCAGATGTCGCCGTCAATTTTGAACTGATGAATAAAATTTTTGATTTTTCGAAACTAGATAAATCTGCGGATATTCTTATTTTTCCTAATTTAAGTGCCGCCAATATTAGTTATAAGTTACTGAGTCAATTAGCGGAAGTAACTGCGATTGGTCCAATTCTTATGCCGATGAGTCAGAGTGCGAATGTTGTGCAAAGGACAGCAACGGTTCAGGAGATTGTGAATATAAGTCATTTAAGTGCTTTGGTTTCGCAAACGACGGTAAAGTGATTTGTGGCCCGTGGGCTGAGTCCTGATTTCAGAATTGTGTAGTGTTTATGTTTATTGTATTGAGGTTTGAGTAAGAGTTGGTGTAGATGTTTTCGTGCTTCTGCATCTCTCTGATTAAAATTTAAAAACTATTTTATCTCGCAAAATTTTGTCCAAGCCACCAAGTACTGTTGCCAGAGGCCAGTGCGCGGCTCTGCCAAATGCCCAGTTTTTTTTTAGATTGTTTGAAGTTTGATGTGTTAATGTTTGGGTATATGTAGATGTTTTTTTCTGCATCTCTCTGATTAAAATTTAAAAATTATTTTATACCGCCTCAAGTGGCATTTCACTAAGCTTTCTCCGACTTTTTAGCGTCATCATCCGAAAAAGACTTGACTTTTTCGGATGGTTTGGCAAAATAGTCTTATGGAACGCATCTATTTTAACCCCATCAAAAAATATCTTCATAAAAAAATAGCCCTTATTTCTGGGCCCAGGCAATCAGGAAAAACAACTATTGCCAAAATGCTAGAAAAAAAATTTGAATATTTAAATTTTGATAATGATGAGGACCGAAAACGACTTCGCGAAAAGTCATGGGATAGAAAATCAGATCTTCTTATCCTTGACGAACT
>CALMPX010000406.1 GCA_937871355.1 uncultured Bdellovibrio sp. | reverse complement strand
CGTTTTTCCTGCGGCCTTCAAGGTTAAGAGAAAAGCTAGAAATTCTTCAACTTCGTCTGGACTTAAAACGGCGGTTGGTTCGTCGAAGATAATTATTTCAGGTTTCAAAATAAGTACTTTTAAAATTTCTAATTTTTGTTGATCAGCCACATTGTATGTATTGATTTTAGCTTCTAGGTCAATTTTCCAATTGAAATCTTGAATGGTTTTTTCGGCCAATAATTTGTAGTCCGTCAGACCGGAATTGTTAGCAATCAAACGAATGTGCTCCCAGCCGGTGAGATCTTCTGCCAACTGAAAATGCTGATGAACTAAAGCTATTTTTTTTGCAAAGGCATCTTGAGCTTTTAGAGGTTTATAGTCGATACCGTTAAGCTTCATCGACCCGGTATCAGATTTAAATAGTCCGGCTAAAATCTTCATCAGCGATGATTTACCAGCACCATTTTCGCCGATAATCGAATGAATTGTACCGTGTTGAATTTTTAAGTTAATATCCACCAAGACACGCGTCTGGTTATCGATGGGACCGCAGGTTCTATTGATATTAATAAATTCAATATTTGCCATTATTTTGTTTTGTAATAATCAGGCACAGTGATTTTTCCATGACTTATATCGTCTTTAACTTGACTGATTTTTTTTATTTCTACTTCAGACCATAAAGATTTATTATATTCATCCAGAGCCCAGTCTACTCCACCGCTACTCACGCCAAAACGATTGATGCCACCCTTAAATTCGTTATTTTTGATGGACTTAATCACATCAAAAACAGCCACATCAACTTTTTTCAACATACTGGTTAAGACAATACCTGGCTTCATCCAGTTTTGATTTGAATCGACGCCGATAGCAAAGATTTTCTTGTCACTGGCCGCATCGAATAATCCAGATCCGGAAGCTCCCGCCGCATGAAAAATAACATCCGCTTTTTGTGAAATCATCGACAAGGACAATTCCTTGGCTTTGGCTGGATTGTTCCAAGCTTCTCCGGTGGCTCCGATGTAATTGACCAAAATACGCGATTTCGGCTGAGCCGCTTTGGCTCCGGCTTCAAAGCCTTTTTGAAAACGACGAATCAATGGAATATCCATTCCACCTAAGAAGCCAATGACATTTGTTTTCGTTTTCATACCGGCGGCATATCCCACCACGTAGGACCCTTCATGCTCTTCGAATAAAATTGATTTTACATTTTTTTCATTGATTTCGCCATCAACAATCGCAAATTTAATCTCGGGAAAAAGTTTGGCTACTTTTTTCACCGCATCAACCTGAGCAAAGCCAATTCCAA
>CALMPX010000405.1 GCA_937871355.1 uncultured Bdellovibrio sp. | reverse complement strand
ACTTTTGTTTAGAAGCGATCGCTTTAAAGGAAGCTTTAAAAGTTCAAGAAACGGCTTGGGCCAAAGAAATTCACGATGATCTCTTTAATGCCGAAGAACCTCTTTCATCTATTGATGGATTGATTACTCCGAGTTGCGATATCCGCATGGATGCTTCGGAAACTTTGTACCGTCTCTCAAAAGAAAAAGATACTTTAGCCAAGCAAATCCAACATCAAATGGATCGTCTCATCAAAGATCATGATATCGAGCATATGCTTCAGGACAAATACGTCACCACTCGTGAAGGCCGTTGGGTTATACCGGTCAAAGGCGGACTTCAACATTATGTCCCTGGAGTTATTCACGCCAGCTCTCAGTCTAAACAAACTGTTTACATCGAACCTGAAGCTACGATTCCCTCAAACAATCGACTTCGTCAAATCGACGTCGAAATCGAAGAAGAGATCGAAAGACTTTTAATTGAGATTTCAAATTATCTTTGCACTTTAAAAGCTCCATTTGAAAAAGCAAAAAAGATTCTTCTTATGGTCGATATTATTTTAGCAAAAGCCCAATTGAGCGTACAATTAGGCGCGCAACCGTGCACCTTTATTCCCGACAACGTTCCTTCTGATACTTACGAAGTTCATTTAAAAGAGTTGTTTCATCCTCTGTTAAAATTTGCCGGAAAAAATCCAATCACAAATACGATCCAATTAGATTCTAAAAAAAGTATTCTTTTGCTGTCTGGCCCCAATGCCGGTGGTAAAACAGTTTTACTTAAAGCCATTGGCTTAGCCGCGCAAATGGCGCGTTGTGGATTACCAATTTGCGCCAGTCGCGAATCGGTCATCCCCTTCTTTGTCAATATCGCTACATGCATCGGTGATGCCCAAAGCGTCGATGAAGACTTAAGTACTTTCGCCGCTCACTTAAAACAATTAGACTTAGCTGTTCAACTTAATGGAGCCAACAATTTAGTTCTAATCGATGAAATCTGTGGATCGACCGATCCTGAAGAAGGCAGTGCTTTAGCTCGAGCCTTCATCAATGAATATGCCAAAAATAAAGTTTACGGTATTATCACATCCCATCTATCTCCACTTAAAACCGGATGGAACCAAGACGATGTCATCAAAAATGGATCTTTGGAGTACGATACACAAACGGGAAAACCAAGTTATAATTTCTTATCGGGAATCCCCGGAGACTCTTTAGCTTTGTTAACGGCGAAACGTGTCGGCGTAAGCGCCAGCATTCTCGCTCATGCTCATGAATATTTATCTCCTTTAGCTAAGCAAAAAATATCAAGTTTAGAAGAAATCGAAAATCTCAAAAAAGATATTTCTGGGCTTCAAGCCAAGTACCGTAAAGACATTAAAGATGTCGAAAAACGTAAATACGAACTGGATGAACAAATTAAAAAATTTGAAGAAACTAAAGAACGCGAACTAGAAAAAACCTTGAAGCAAGCCACTCAAAATGTTGAAAGTGTTATTTCAGAAGCCAAAGCTAAAGAGGCTATGGAAAAACATCGCAAGCTTCAAGAAATCAAATTTAATTTACCTGAAATTGTCAAAGGTGGAGCATCACAAAATAATTCTGAGGCTAAGAAAATTCAAACAGCTGAAGAATTTGCGGTCAAATTCCCACCTGGAACAAAAATATTTGTGAACTCGATTAATCAAGATGGTATTATCCAATCAACACCGAATTCAAAAGGTGAAGTTTACGTTTTATCCCAATCAATTCGATTACAAGTTCACTGGACAGAACTTAAACCCGCCCACAAATACACCAATCCCACTTCGCAACTTGTACGTCGTAGCGGAACCAGCACGGTTTCCTTAGTCGATCAAGATCGGACAGTGGATCTGCGCGGTAAAACGGTCGAAGAAGCTTTATCAAATTTAGAGAACGCCTTAGATTTAGCCTCAAGCCAAGAAGAAGACCGAATGAAAATCATTCATGGCCATGGCACTGAGGCCTTGAAAAAATCAATACGCAGTTTCTTATCAAGATCTGTTTATGTCAAAAAATGGAAAGCCGGCGGCCCCGATTCTGGCGGAGACGGCGTAACTTGGGTGGAGCTAGGGCTTTAAGTAAGATTTGAAAAATACTTATCTAAGTCCAAAGTATGACATTTGAAATTGTATTTTTCATTTTTAAATTGAAAATCTAAAGATTCAGCTTCTAATTGCATGCGCGTCTCTTGGTACATATCCGCTATTTTTAAATTATATTTATCATCATTGTAACGATTGTCGCCGACAATCGGATGTTTAGCTAAAGCACTATGCTTACGAATCTGATGCTGACGTCCTGTTTTTAAAATAATTTCAACTTCAGAAAAATATTTATTTTTTCGAACTAAAGTCACCTCGGTATCAGAAGGTTCTAAATTCTGTTTATCACCCTGAGGATTTCTGCGGCCTTCGGCTTTATCACTGATAGGCCAATTCCAAATAACTTTTTCACCGACTTCGATCGGCAAAGCTCCGCGAAGTAAAGCACGGTATTTTTTGATGCCTTTGTGTAAACTATTTTGAAGAGGTTCGTGAAGATTCTCATTTAAAGCGATAACCACCAGACCGCTGGTTTCGAAATCCAGTCGATTAACGAAATGTTCCGGTTTTTTTTGCTCTTTAACAAATTCCAATAAGCTTGGCGTTTGGTTATGAACGCTTACGCCTTGAGGTTTAAATAAGACAATAAAATGACCATTTTCAGCAATGATTTGAGGAGTAATATTCGACATGCTTAAGGGTATAGGTTATAAATAGGATTATGTCCAACCGCTCACAAAGAATTATTCAAGCCTTACAATCTTTACAGCCTACCCAGCTTAACTTGACCGACGATAGCCATAAACACGCCAGCCACATCGAACACTTAGGCGAAGCGGCCGGTCAGGGTGAGACCCATTTTCATTTAACTATGGTCAGTGAAAAATTCGAAGGCTTATCTCGTATTGATCGCCAAAGATTGGTGAACGACGCGTTGTCTGATGAATTCAAAAATGGACTTCACGCTTTGCAGATGAAGCTCATTTCTGTCATTGAGTATGCCAAACGTGGACTTATTTAAATTTGATTCGATTTTTTTAGGTCGGCTTATTAAATTTATTCAAGAAATTCTTCACTAAATCATCACGCTCTGCTCCCACCACAGGACGAGAACCCATTTCATATAAAGTATAAAGTTTATCACTGGTTTCTAATAAAAATCTTGAAGGACTCACTTTTCGAACCAGACCTTGTTTCTTTCGTTCACGACAATAGCTTAAAATAAGACGCTCTTGCGCGCGAGTAATTCCCACGTACAACAAGCGACGCTCTTCATCGATGTCACCGCCTAAGCGTTTGTGGGGTAATAAATCTTCTTCTAAACCAACCAGAATCACGACCGGAAATTCCAGGCCTTTAGAGGCATGGAAGGTCATCAATTGCACTTTATTTTGTTTTTCTTCGTCATCCCCGACATCTTCACGGAGTTGCATACTATCAACAAAAGCTTTTAGCGATTGTAGAGTTGCATCGCGGCGGCCGACGAAACTTTCTAAAATGCGGCCGACGATTTCAATCACCTGCCAGCGTTTATCAAAGATCGCTCCTGATCCCGTCACCGGATCAATCGTATTTTTCATTAAATGATCACGGTAACCAATTTCACGAACCATAAATTCGAAACGCTTGCCAATCGTTTCTCCGATGGTGTTGTCTTCAAGTAAACGCGTGGGAAAAGTCCACAGCCAGTTATTAAACTGATCAATGACTTCACCCTGTTTTTCCGAGACTTCGGCTTTGTGCCATTTCTTAGAAGCTTGAGGAAGATTCATATTATGAGCTTCCGCATAGGCCGCTAATTTATCTAACGTAGTTTCGCCTAAGCCACGGGGGGGTACATTAAATATGCGACGGTAAGAGACTTCATCATCATCCATCGATTGTTTCAAAAAGGCTAACCAGTCTTTAGCTTCCTTACGATCAAAGATCGAAGTACCACCGGTAATCGTGTAAGGAATTTGATT
>CALMPX010000404.1 GCA_937871355.1 uncultured Bdellovibrio sp. | reverse complement strand
AGCTGTTTTGGCAGCGCTTAATATAGCTGAAGAGCTAATCCTCTTGAAAAAAAGAGCGTATGACGAACTTGAGATACTTGAAGAAAAAGCTTCAAAAATAGCAAGTAAAATTGATTCTTCTAAAGTCGACAAAATTAATTGGAGCTAAATTAATTATCGTCGAGGTCCGTTTTGAATACAGTCATTCAAAATTTGAAAATGAAGCAGCGTTTGTTTTTGAAAAAGCAAATCTCAGCTATCTCTACGAGCGATCGTCACGACCGATCACGAACTTTAAATGAAAATCTTAAACAGTGTTTGCAGAATAAATCTGGCAAATGGGGAGCTTTTGTTAGCTTACCCTCAGAACCATCTATTCAATGGTCTGAACTGAGTTCAAACATTCAATGGTACTTTGTTCAAGTGAGTGAACAAAAACTTGATTTCGTTAACCATAACGAAAAACTTAAGGCTCAAGATTTAGACGGCATATGTATTCCCGCTTTGGGCTTTAATTCAAATGGAGCACGTCTGGGGCGTGGTGGCGGTTTTTATGACCGCGAACTGCGAAATTATAAAGGAAATAAAATAGGGATCTCGTATGACTTTGCAGTTAGTACCGATGTTCCCTTTGAAGCGCATGATATAAAAGTGGATGTGATCGTAACTGATTGCAGAATTGTAGACGCAGCCTAAAACGCTGCAAAGAAGGAAGAACTCAATGGAAATGGTTATAGCAGCAATAGTAGGTTTGATCATCGGCGCATTTGTTATGTTTGCCGTTAAAAGATTAAACGAACAAAACACAAAAAAAACAGCGGCCTCTGAAGCTCAACGAATTATTAGTAAAGCTCAGTCTGAAGTGGCTAAGATCAAAAAAGATTCTGAAGCTAAAGCAAAAGACTTCGAAGCGAAAGCGCGTAAAAACACAGAAACAGAAATCAACAAACAAAAAGCGCAGATGAAAAACAAAGAATCTCAGCTTGAACGTCGTTTGAAAGAGGTTGAAGATCAGCACAAGCATCGCATGGATGAAAATGATAAATTTTCTCAAAGCTTAAAAGATCGCCAAGAGAAAATTCAAATTTCAGAAAACCGCTTGAAGGATTTGGAAAAATCTACGCATGAACAAATTCATTTTTTACAAAAGAAATTAGAAAATGTAGCCGGCATGTCACAGGATCAAGCCAAGCGTGAATTATTCATCGTTATGGAAGATGCGGCAAAAAAAGAAGCCTCAATTCGAATTTCTCAAATCGAAGAAGAAACAACCCGAGAAGCAGACAAAAGATCAAAAGCCGTTATTGCGCGCGCACTCGCTCGATTCGCTTCTGAATATACTTCCGAAAGAACTGTTTCCGTCATGAGTTTAACTTCAGATGAAATGAAGGGTAAAATCATCGGACGTGAAGGCCGTAACATCCGTACATTGGAAGCTTTGTGCGGCGTCGACTTGATCGTCGATGATACGCCGGAAACCATCGTTATCTCAGGATTTGATCCCGTTCGTCGTGAACTCGCAAGACGCACGATTGATAAGCTCATGGAGGACGGTCGTGTTCATCCAGCACGTATCGAAGAAGTTGTTGAAAAACAAAAAGTTGAGCTTCAAAAATCAATGAAAGAAGAAGGCGATAAAGTTATTATCGAACTGGGACTTTCTGGAATTCATAATGAATTAGTTAAATTAGTGGGCGCTTTAAAATATCGTAATACCCATGCACAGAATGCTTTGAACTACTCAATGGAAGTGGCTCACATCGCCTCTTTATTGGCTGCTGAGTTAGGATATAACGTTAAATTAGCGAAACGCGCAGGTATTTTACATTATATCGGTATTGCCGCGGATCATACTTTCGAAGGAAATCATTCCACTGTGGCCGCGAGCCTAGCTAAAAAATTTGGTGAATCAGAAGAAGTTGTTCATGCTATTTTAGCTCAACAAGATGAAGATAAACATGGATCGGTGTTGGCGTGGATTATTCATGCCGCCAGTATCTTGTCGAATTCAAGACCTGGAGCTCGTCGTCCGCAAATGGATAGTTTCATCAATCGCTTAAAAGATTTAGAAAGTATTTCTAATTCTTTTGATGGTGTTATTAAATCTGTAGCGGTTCAAGCCGGACGTGAAATCCGTGTATTGGTTGAAAGCTCAAAAGTCACCGACGATCAATCGATTGTATTAGCTCGTGATATTATCAAGAAAATTGAACGCGAGCTTCCACATGTTGGCTCGGTTAAGGTGACTGTGATGCGTGAAACTCGCTCTGTGGAAATGGCGCGATAAAATGTTTATAGCTCCAGAAGAACAGCTCGAGCTTATGAAGTATGGCACCGTAGATTTTATCTCCGATGCCGATATGCTAAAAAAATTGAAGAAAAGTTTTGAAACGAAAAAGCCCTTGAAAATTAAATTAGGCGCTGATCCGAATCGTCCTGACATTCATTTAGGTCATACTGTTGTTATTAATAAATTAAAAACGATCCAAGATTTGGGACATCATATTCAATTCTTAATTGGTGATTTTACGGCGTTGATCGGAGATCCCACAGGGAAAAATACCACTCGTCCTATTTTAACTCGTGAAGAAATTTTAGAAAATGCCAAAAGCTACGCCGATCAAATTTTTAAAATTTTAGATCCTGAAAAAACAGAAATTGTTTACAACTCAGATTGGCTCATGAAATTTACCCCGATTGATTTTATTAAATTATCGGCTCAGTACACTGTGGCTCGAATGTTAGAGCGCGACGATTTTACCAATCGTTACAAGGCAGGAATACCTATTTCCATTCATGAATTTTTGTATCCACTTTGCCAGGGTTACGATTCAGTCGCGTTGAAGTCAGATCTTGAATTAGGTGGAACGGATCAGAAATTTAACTTACTCGTCGGTCGTGATTTACAATCACATTATGGACAAGCTCCGCAATGTATTTTGACGATGCCGATTCTGGAAGGTCTCGACGGTGTTCATAAAATGTCGAAGTCTTTAGATAATTATATCGGAGTTAATGAAACTCCAAAAGATATGTTTGGCAAAACCATGCGTGTATCGGATGAATTGATGTTTCGATATTATGAATTACTCACTGACTTGAAGCCAAGTGATGTCGTGCAATTAAAAGCTGACGTTAAGACCGGTAAAAAACATCCTCGTGACGTTAAAGTGCAGTTAGCGAAATTCCTCGTCGGTCGATTTCATTCTCAGGCTGCTGCTCAGGGTGCTGAAGATGAATTTAATCGTATTTTTGTTGATAAAGGACTTCCAGATCAGATCGAAGAGTTTGTTGTTGATCAGCCTATGACAATTACGCAATTATTAGTCAAATCAGGTTGTGCGACATCGAATGGCGAAGCAACTCGTTTGATTACCGGTGGTGGAGTCAGTCTGGACCAACAAAAAGTAAGTGATTCTAAATTAATGATCAGCTTAAAAGCTAACGAGAGCGTAATTTTAAAAGCTGGAAAAAAGAAATTTTTTAAAATTATTGCAAAATAGAGATGAGACAAAATGAAAATTAAATTTATGCCAATGAACATAGAGATTGATGGAAACCCAAACAAGTCTCTTTTGCAAATGGCTCAAGAAAATCACATTAAGATTAAATCCATTTGTAATGGAAAACCATCTTGTGCTGAATGCCGTGTGAAAATCACAGAAGGCTCAAATAATGTTCCACCTCCGGGAAAAGAAGAGTTAAATTTGATTGGAACAAGCTACTTTATTGATAACCGTCGTTTAAGCTGTCAGGTGCGTTGTTTTGGAAGTATTACCGTCGATTTAACGGAGCAATTGTCAAAAGTCGATACTCAGAAAAAAATTAAAGGTGTTAAATCTAAAGATCAAAAAGATATGCACGCTAAACAAGATACTATGATTTTATCTGGAGTAGATAATCCTCAGGACCCAAAGCCTGAACAGCGTCATGACAACAGACCTCAACAGAATAAGCCCCAACAAAATAAATCGGATAACCGAAATAATCAGAACAATAATAATCGACCTCCGAAGAAACCGGATAACCGCCCGGATAACAGAGCTCAAAATCAAAATAATAAGAACAGTACAAAACCGGTCGATACAAACGTAAAGACGGTTGAAAATAAAGATTCAAAGGACTAAATATGAACATTTCAGTTTTTGAGGCGACATCACACCAATTTAAAATGACTTTAGAGAATATGAAAAACATGTTGGTCATAGCCAGTAAATGGGCTGAACCTAAAAAAATCGACATGAAAACAATTTTTGCATTACGTTTAGCTCCGGATATGTTGCCGTTGGGTAAGCAAAT
>CALMPX010000403.1 GCA_937871355.1 uncultured Bdellovibrio sp. | reverse complement strand
TAAAAGCGATGCTTTCTAAAAATCAGGTTTTCGAAACACTGATCGGAATGGGGTATCACGATACCATCACTCCATCCGTGATTTTGCGAAACGTTTTTGAAAATCCGGTTTGGTATACGGCTTACACACCTTATCAACCGGAAATTTCTCAAGGCCGTTTGGAAAGTTTATTGAACTTTCAAACCATGATTGCAGATTTGACAGGAATGGAAATTTCAAATGCGTCTTTGCTCGATGAAGGCACGGCTGCGGGCGAAGCCATGATGATGGCTCATTCTTTGTGTAAAAACCAAAACGCGCAATCGTTCTTAGTTCACCCGGGAACTCATCCCCATGTCATCGAAGTCTTAAAAACTCGTTCTGAACCTTTGGGTTTAAAAATGATTATTCAAGATCCAAATGATTTTGATTTTAAAACAGAAATTTTTTGCACCATTTTTCAATACCCCACCACTGATGGAAATATTGAAAACTATAAAGCGATTTCAGATAAAATTCATGCCCAACAAGCTTACGTGATCGCGTCCGTCGATTTATTAGCGATGACTCTTTTAACTCCTCCCGGAGAATGGGGTGCTGATATGGTTGTGGGTAACTCACAACGTTTCGGAGTCCCTTTGGGTTATGGCGGTCCTCACGCCGCATTTTTAGCAACAAAAGATGCCTTTAAACGTTCAATGCCAGGACGCCTCGTTGGGGTTTCAATTGATAGCAACGGCAAGAAAGCTTTGCGTCTAGCACTTCAGACTCGCGAACAGCATATCCGCCGCGAAAAAGCGACCTCGAATATTTGCACCGCTCAAGTCTTGTTAGCGAATATGGCTGCTATGTACGGCGTATATCACGGCCCCGAAGGATTAAAAAATATCGCTCGCCGTATTCATACTTTAACAACGGCAGCCGCTGATGGTTTAAAAAAATTAGGCTTCACAGTTGAGACAACTCAATTCTTCGATACTTTAAAAATTAAAACAGATAAAACAAACGACATCGTTAAGTTATCTGAAAAATATAAAATCAATTTCCGCATCTATAGCAACGGAGTTGGTTTTTCTTTGAATGAAACATCAACGGTTCAAACTTTAGAAACTCTTCTTAAGATTTTTAACGGCGATGCCACTTTACCATTTACCGTTGACTCAATTTTAGCTGCTGTGAAAACCGAATCTTGGACAGCTGAAGCAAAACGTACATCTGCGTTTATGACTCACCCGACTTTCAATAGCCATCATTCTGAAACTGAATTGATGAGATACATCTATCAATTACAAAACAAAGATGTCACCTTAACTCATTCAATGATTCCATTGGGATCATGTACGATGAAACTCAATGCCGCGACGGAATTAATTCCCGTTTCGTGGCCCGAGATTAATAAATTACATCCCTTTGCTCCGACTTCACAGACTCAAGGCATGTTAGAGCTGATCAAAGATCTTGAAGCTAAACTTTGTGGTATCACGGGTTTTGATGCGGTTTCATTACAACCCAATTCAGGCGCCCAAGGCGAATATGCCGGCCTTCTTGTTATTCGCGAATATTTCAAAGCGAAGAATCAATTAAATAGAAATATCTGTCTTATTCCTTCTTCGGCACACGGTACAAACCCAGCTTCCGCGGTTTTAGCCGGTATGCAAGTTGTCGTGGTCGCTTGTGATACGCAAGGTAATGTGGATGTGGCTGATTTGAAATTAAAAGCGGAACAACATAAAGATAACTTAGCCGCGCTGATGATCACCTATCCATCGACTCATGGTATTTTTGAAGAATCTATTATTGAAATTTGTGATTTGATTCACAAAAATGGCGGACAAGTTTACATGGACGGCGCAAACCTCAACGCGATCGTTGGGTTAGCAAAACCTGGAAAATTTGGCCCTGATGTATCTCATATGAATTTACATAAAACATTCGCTATTCCTCACGGTGGTGGCGGACCTGGCGTAGGACCCATCGGTGTAAAATCACACTTGGCTCCTTATCTTCCGAAACAATCATTGATCAAGGAGAGTGGCCCAGTAAACGGTGTCTCTTCGACAACATCAGCCCCATGGGGAAGCGCGAGTATTCTGCCGATCAGCTGGAGTTACATCACAATGATGGGAGAAGCGGGATTACGTGAAGCCTCTCTTGTCAGTATATTGAATGCCAATTACATGGCAAAAAAATTAGCGCCTTACTACCCGATCGTTTACAAAGGTAAAGAAGGTTTAGTGGGTCATGAATGTATTATCGATATTCGTCCTTTAAAAAAATCGCATGAAATCGATGTCACTGATATCGCGAAACGTTTAATGGATTTTGGTTTCCATGCGCCGACCATGTCTTGGCCGGTGATCGGAACTTTGATGATTGAACCGACGGAATCAGAAAGTAAAAAAGAACTCGATCGTTTTTGCGAGGCCATGATTCAAATCCGCAAAGAAGCCGACACCTATCCAGAAATAATCCGCAATGCACCTCATACCGCAGGTATTTTGTTGGCGACGGAATGGAAACACAACTACACTCGAGAAAATGCGGCTTACCCGCTTTCTTGGGTAAACATAAATAAATACTGGCCACCGGTTGGTCGAGTGGACAATGCTTACGGCGATAAAAATATCGTTTGTTCGTGTCCTCCATTAAGTGATTACCAATAGTGAAAAAAAAGATCCTGCTTGTTCGTTTAGATAAAATCGGAGACTTGATCTGCACCTTGCCGGTCGATCAAGTTTTAGATGAAGCGGTCTACGACGTAACCTGGGTGATTCAAAAAGGCCTCAATAAAATTTTAGATCTCGGTGAAAAAAAACGTAAATACATCGAACTCGATAAGAACAAAGTCGAGGAATCTCGAGCGCTATTCTCTGAATTTCTAAAAAATGAAAAATTTGACGTGGCTATTAGCTTCCAATGTCCTTGGTGGGTCAACTTTGAAATTTTTAAAGCACGTATCGCTAAACGTATAGGCGTTTTAAGTCAGTGGCATAGCTTTCTTTTTTTGAATCAGGGAATTCGTCAGCGTAGATCTGAAGCGACTCAGCATGAGTTTGATTATAACTTGGATCTGGTTAAAAAATTGACCGGTCCACTTGATATTAAAAATTCAGATATACTCTTTAAATTCAAAAAACCACACTCATCTGAAATCATTGAAAAATATAATTTGAAACAATATGTCGTGGTACATCCAGGCATGATGGGCTCAGCTTTGAATTGGCCTCAGCATAAATATATTGAATATATTCAAACCTTGGTTGATCAAGGCCTCAGAGTTGTTGTAACCGGCACTGATGCGGATACTCCCTATCTATTAAAAATCCGCGCGCAGTTTGAAAGTCATCCACAGGTCACGTGGCTTCAATCGAAACTCAATTTTGAAGAACTGATTCAAGTTCTTTATTACAGCCAAAAAGTAATCGCTCCTTCAACAGGAGTGGCTCATATCGCAGCTGCGTTGGATAAAGATATTCACGCTATTTTTTCTCCGCTTCGCGTTCATCATCCCCGTCGCTGGGCTCCGCGGGGACATCATGTTCATATCTATCTTCCTGTTTTATCTGCGGGAGAAGTTCCTTGTTCCGGAGTAAAGAATTGTAAAATTAAAAACTGTAAACATAAAAATTGTATGGAAAATATTACGCTTTAAATTTTTGACTATCGCCCGAAACCCGCTCCCATCTAAGGAGTTAGGCCAACATGTCTAAAGACTAGTTAATTCATAAAACATATTTTATGCATACCGTAAAACAGTTAAACACACTGGACCGAAGTCTTTTTTTAGTCTGTCGACCTACTGAAATGGCTTTAGTGAGATACGAAAACAACCGATCCTATAGTGATGAAAAAAACTATTATACTACTGTCGATATCTTTATCATTACTGACTGTCGGTTGCGCCAAATCAAAAATGAAATCACTTCAAAATTCGACTGAAACGGCTACCGGCGGCATCGGCTGCAAGCAACTTCAGAGTAAGATATTCGATTCAATGTATAGTTATTTAGATACTGAAAAAGAGACCCCTGATTTATCCGAACTGCAATTTTTTATTTCAGAAAAAATTGATCAAATTGCTAAAGATCAAAACATTAAAGACGTTGAAACATTAAAAAAATATAAAACTGAATTTAATAAAGTTTTTGAGATAATGCTCAGTGATGCTAAAAATTTAAAAAACACTCCAAACGCAAAAACTCATTTGCAAACATTGATTGAAATGGAAATGCAAGATCAGTCGACATCAGCTAACGTTGAATTAAATAATAAAATTTCGCAGCAGTTTGCTAAAGTAAATGCCTTAAGCCAGTCACTTGAATTCAGCTGCAATCAACCTGAAAATTCAGAAGGTACAGTTCAACCTGAAGGTCCTGCGCCAAGTACCCCTGCTGCCACCAAACCGCGGATGGTTGCTGGCATGAGTAACGTTTTTTCAACAGCTTACCAAAGCTGCCAAGCTATTCAAATTCCGGCCGTGACAGCGTCTACACCGAATGTGTCTGGTATCACACGTTTAGCACAAAATCATCCTGATGGTATCGGTGGCCGTCGTATTATTGGTAACTTAGCTTTAGT
>CALMPX010000402.1 GCA_937871355.1 uncultured Bdellovibrio sp. | reverse complement strand
TCCATCAGACTTTATCTAAAGGCATGATGGCTTCAATGCCTTTCATTGCTCTTCAAGAAATCACAGGTGGCCGTGGGTTGTTTGATCATATGAAGATCGAACATACCGATGCTCAGACCACTGAATCAGTTAAAGCTGTTTGGGGTGTTGAGAATGGCTTTCAATTGAGTGAAAATCAGCTCCCGAAGCCTGATGGAGTACTTTTCTTTGATAAATTGGGAAGCGTTTACCTAACGGGAACGTCTCATGACGAGGACTCTCCTAATCATTTAAAATTACAAGACGCCAACAAGTGCAGTGATCTTTGTAGTCCAAAATTTAATTCGCCGTGTGTTCAGTTTTGTCCAGCTAGCGTATATGAGATGCTACCTTCAAAAACGGATGCAACTAAGAAGGAATTACAAATCAATTATACCAATTGTATTCATTGTAAAACCTGTGATATCAAATGCCCTCACGATAATATTGAATGGACGGTCCCCGAAGGTGGTGGCGGTCCTAAATATACTGAAACTTAAGATCAGTTTTGGGAAATAAATAACAGTGTGACCTTATCACTCGGAAGATAAGGTCATTCAAGAGAAAGGGTTGTCTTTATGGCCAATTTTTACGCCTCATGTCCTATGGGACTTTCTGATTTAGTCGAACAAGAATTAAAAGATTTAGGATTAAAAACACGCGAGAAAACTCAAGCCGGCGTTTTATTTGAAGCGAACTGGGCCGGTTGTTACAAAGCTAATTTACATTCTCGCTATGCGAGTCGTATTTTAAAACCACTTTTAGATTTCCCTGCTTACAACGAAGAAGAACTTTACAACAATGTTCGTAAACATGATTTTACAAAATACATTAGACCAGATCAAACGATCGCGATCGATTCGACCGTTAAAGAATCAAATATTAATGACCAACGTTATCTAGCGATGAAAGTGAAGGATGCGATTGTGGATCAATTCCGCGATAAATTTGGCGTTCGTCCTAATGTCAGCAATGATAATCCAGATTTACGTATTCATATTCGTGGGTATAGAAATCAATTCAATATGGCTCTAGATACTTCGGGTCACTCGTTATTTATGCGTGGATATCGTGGTGCCACTGGCGAAGCTCCATTGAAAGAAAATTTAGCGGCAGGGCTTATCGGTTTAAGTGGTTGGGATAAAAAATCTCCGCTCGTGGATTTATTCTGCGGATCGGGAACTTTATTAATTGAAGCGGCGATGATGGCTTTGAATATGGCTCCGGGATCTCATCGTCAAAGTTTTGGTTTCATGAATTTATTAGAATTTGATGAAGCGGCTTGGGAAAAAGTTTTGGATGAGGCTCACAATAAAGAATTAGATACATTGGATTTCAAATTATTTGGATTTGATCATGATAAACGTGTTTTAGAGATCGCCAAACAAAATGCCAAGAATGCCGGTGTTCTTCAGTTCATCGATATGAAGAATTCTCCGATCGCTGTGGCGGCACCACCCACAGAATTGACAAAGGGCATGATCATCACAAACCCTCCTTACGGAGCTCGTATTGGAGATGAAGACAATTTGAAAGACGTTTACCGTGATTTAGGCTTTACCTTAAAAAATCGTTTCCAAGGTTGGGATGCTTGGATATTATCAGGTAATAAAGACTTGTTAGCGGAAATGAAATTGAAAGCGACAGTGAAGAAAATGATCTTCAACGGAAATATTGAGTGTCGCTTTTTAAAGTATGAAATGTATACAGGTTCAAAACGTACACCGAAATCAACAACTTCTGAATCTGTTTCGACAGTGAGACAAGGTCGAGAAGTAAATATTGACGGCTACAAATCAACCCCGAGAGGATAATCACCATGTCATACGAATTTTATAAAATAGCACATTTACTTGGAATCTTTTTATTAACATCTGGATTGATGGGTGTGTTTTTTACCATCTGGGCGGGGACGCCTCTTCAAGGAAAAGTTAAATCAGCTTCTTTTGCATTACATGGAAT
>CALMPX010000401.1 GCA_937871355.1 uncultured Bdellovibrio sp. | reverse complement strand
AGTAAAAATTTAAAATCTTCAGCAGATAAATAGTTGGTGCTATTTCCATTTGAGTCAACCGTGGCGGTTGTGCTTTCCTCATTCGAAAATAAAGAATCGAAATACGCTTTTTTACGCAGCTTCAATAATTCAATTTTCTCTTCGACGGAGTCCTTCATAATTAAACGATAGACCTGAATGTCATTCTGCTGTCCTAAACGATGCACCCGATCCGTGGCTTGATTCTCAACGGCTGGATTCCACCATGGCTCAATATGGTAAACAACTGAAGCTTTGGTTAAATTAAGTCCTACACCGCCCGTTTTAAGTGTCATTAATAAGACTTGTGGCGTGGGTGAGTTCTGGAACTGATCAAGAACAACAGCCCGATTTTTACTGCTGACAGCGCCGTGAATCGTAAAGAATGGAATATTATTTTTTACGAACATTTTAGATAAACTATCTAAAGTCGCTAAAAACTGAGTAAAGACTAAAACACTTCGGCCACTTTCCAAATGTTCCGTCACGCAATCTGTGATGTAACCTAGCTTGGGCGGAATATCATTAAATTTAATATTAGGAATACCATTAGGATCTGAACACACCTGGCGAAGACGTAGTAACGCCGTCAACATGGCAATTTGTGATCCGGCGGCCCCGTTGTCTTTAATCAACTGAGTGACTTGCTCATTATGAGTTAAAGCCAATTTACGATAAAGCTCAATTTGCTCTTCCGTGAAATCTAAATGGTAGGACTCTTCGGTTTTCGTTGGTAAATTTAAATTCACTGATGATTTTGTACGTCGTAATACAATCGGCTTCATTTTTTGACGAAGGTGAATCAGATCTTCGCTTTCGATACTTTTGCCGATTCCAAAAACTTCATTAAATGATTTATACGATCCCAGACTTCCTGGCAATACCAGATCGGCCAACGAGAAAAAATCCAAATAATTATTTTCCAGAGGTGTACCTGATAAAGCCAATTTAAATTTAGCTTTCAAAGTTCTCACTGAAGACGTTCTACGGGATGATAGATTTTTTAAATTTTGTGCTTCATCGAAAATCACAATATCCCATAAGTTTTCCGCAAAGAAATCCTCATGTTCAATCAAAAGACCATATGTCACAATAATAACTTTATGTCCCTCGCGAGGTGCCTCAACGAAATATTTTTTCTTAGCCGCTGAAAAAACTTCGATATCAATTTCTGGTGTAAATTTTTTCGCTTCATTTTCCCAGTTAAAGCAAAGTGATGTGGGAACGACTACTAAACTCCATGTTTTGTGCCCTTCGGCTTTATGCTGATTCAGGAAAGTTAAAACTTGCAAGGTTTTACCCAGTCCCATATCATCCGCTAAAATCCCGCCTAAATGCAAACGATACAGATCATAAATCCACTGTGTTCCGATGACTTGATAATCTTTTAAAATAGCCTGCAAGCGCTCTGGCAAATCCAATTTATTTTGTGGAGATCCAATGTTTTTATAGAAATTGTAAATGTCATTCCAGTAAGGATTGTCGGTAATAATTTTCGTACCTGATTCGGCTAAAGATAGTAATTCGAGAATGCTCGAGCGAGGCACGCGAACAAATTCGCGTTCTTTTCCGGTAGCCCCGGCTAATGCGGCTTCTTTCTTAATGCGTTCCCAAAATTTTTCTAATAAAGAATATTTTGGAAGTGATTTAGGATCGATAATATAGGGACGGCCTTTATAAAATATAATACCGTTACCTGTTTTAGAACCCGCCGTGGCATTTGAAAATTTAATATCTTCAATTCGAACAGCCACACCTTTAAAGAATAACTGAGGGCTCAACTCAAACCAATCCGTTTTACCATTTTGCAAAACTAGTTCGGATTGAAAATCTTCTTCGTTTAATTTTTCGATCGGAATCGAATCAATGTAAACGTCCCACTCTAAACCTGATAATTCCGTTAATTTGCTATAAACAAATGGAATTACAAAATCAGAAACACGTGATTTAAATACATATTGATTTTTAAGTTCAGATTCCACGCTGGAATCTACAAACACCGGCTCATGGCTTTCGTGCGTGATCGTGTATTCAGCTAATGGTTCAAAATATTTAGAATTACCTTTCGTGAAGACTTCTCCGCGTGTGGCGTTCATAATCGGTTCAATATAAGCCAGTAAAAACTGACACGAAAAACGTGAGTACCCTGAAAGCTTTAAAATATGACCTTGAACTGATAAAAAACGATGATCAAATTTCAACATGGCGACGACGACTTGGATCGTTTCGATCAAGAAATCATAAACTTTATCTGAAATGTAATCTTTTAAATGCGTGCGATTAACAAAAGCTTCCCCATATTTATCCACGAAAATCGATTTT
>CALMPX010000400.1 GCA_937871355.1 uncultured Bdellovibrio sp. | reverse complement strand
AAAGATAAATACCCAGTGCGCTTACAAAAAGAATTGGCGCCATATTTTACCAAGTTTGCCAATCAGCCTATGCCTCAGTTTGACTTAGGGTCGGCGAAAAATTCTGATGGTAAAACTTATCCTACTTTAAGAATTTCTCAGAATGGACAATTGCATAACGTTCAATTCTTTGGCGAAACGGAACGCTATGCTAAATTTAATAATACCACTTTAACAGAAGTTGATTTGATTAATTTTGACGACGCTTTGATTCGCGTTATGGCTGGTGATGTTAAATTACGTCAACAGGTAGAAAAAACATCAACTGAGAATAAAACCACGCAAAAAACTTTTACCGGTTTTCCTGAAGTGACAAAAGATTCTTGGGCAAAATTAACGCCGGAGCAACGTGCTGGTTATGTTCTTTCGATGCGGTTATTATATAACGATGCACACGGAGTTTTATTGGCCTCAAGTAAAAATAAAAAGCCAACAAAAAAAGGTAAAAAGTTTTCTTTCCTGGAATCATTAATGGGTGAAGAGGCTTACGCTGTTCCGGCAGAGCCTGATTGGGAAGCGAATAAACCAAGTAGCCCATCTGTTGAAGCGACCAGTGTTTCTAAGGCGCCAAATCAGGGTTTAGATTCATGTTTGGTGGCTGGTTACGTCACAACTTATAAAGGCAAAGTCTGTAAGTACTCAGAAATGATTTCGAATTATTCTGATGTAAGTTCTTTAGCGCGCAAAGCTTATGCGGCCTGTGGAAGCGGGACTAAGATTGCTTGTAATCCATTAGTATTTGGTACTCCAGGAGGAAGTCCTATTTGTATCGATCGAGCTGATAATGCCGACGTACAGATTGCGACTCACTATGAAGGTCCTTGTGAAAGAGCAAATCACACCAATTCTAAAATAAGTTTTTTAAATGATGAAAATGATAAAACAGCACGATATGATTCTAAAAATGTAAATAAATCAGCCGATCAGATCAAAACCGAAGCTAAAGCTGAACAAGAAAAAGCTATGTATCAATCGACCAAAGATTATATCTCAGGCGTGTTAAAATTTAAAGATCCGTCATTACATGCTTTATTCATCGATAATAAACCGAATGAACAAGTGATTAACGAATTACTTCAAATTAAAAAAGATTTTGATAGCGAAATTACGCAAGCCACAGCCGCTTGTAAATCAGCTTCGTCTAAACAAGGCTATCACGAGAAAAATTTCTGGGGAGCCTGTGATCAGTTGCAACGTCGTTTTATTTTTGTATCGGAATATTTAAGTAAAAATCCTGGTTGTAAAGACGGTCAACCTGTTGATAGCACGACTTTAAAATGTTCGTGTTCTGACGGCAGCAGTGT
>CALMPX010000399.1 GCA_937871355.1 uncultured Bdellovibrio sp. | reverse complement strand
AATATTTTCCCCGATGCCGTCGAAGTGACCTTAGGCATAGAAAAAGAATCAGAAGGAAAACAAAAAAAATATTCAATTCAATATGTTGTTCCTATTCATTTTCCTAATAACATTAAACCCAAACCAGGTAGCGCCCAAGCTCCTGGCTCAACCTCTGTCGATGGATTACCCACCAAATGAGCTTATTTAAAAAAATCCACTCCCGTTTAAAATACAATCCACTTCGCTCTACCAAAAAAAATGGGATTGCTATGCTCATGGCTATGACTTCACTGATACTTATGGTGTATTTAGCCAGCGAAGTTTCAAAAGACTCGGCGATCGAATATGTTGTCAATTCACAGGAAATAAATCGTATTAAAGCCTATTATGCTGCTCGCAATAGTATGGATGTGGCCTTATTAAGAATAAAAATTTATCAACAAATATCAGGTATGCAATTGCCACCCGGTTTCGCTCAGGAAATAGATCAAATATGGAAATTCCCCTTCGGCTGGCCTCTCCCAATAACAGGAGCCATGAGCACAAGCGATAAAGATTCCTCTGAAGAAAAAAGTAAGGCCGCGCTTTTCGACGGACAATATGATCATATGATTTCTGATGAAGGTTCTAAAATTGATATCAATGATTTGGCCTCACCGTCTGAAGTCCTACGTTCAACAACAACCAAACAATTGCTGAATATATTTCAGCAACAAGTAGACACCAATGATGAGTTCCGTGATCTGTATCAAAACTTTAATTTCACTGAACTGATTAATCGTATGACCGATTGGATTTCGGACAATCCGAATAATCAATCAAAAAATGGCGGAGATAAGCGCCTCGCCTTTCAATCTTTAGGCGAGGACTACCCACCAAACCGTGGTTTTAGAACTTTAGACGAGCTCAGACTTATTCCCGGAATGACCGATGAGTTTTTTTCCCTACTGGCACCGCAAATAACCATTTACGGCATGAAAGCCATTAATCCAAATCTAGCTCCATCTAAAGTTCTCAAAAGTTTAGATAAAGGCATTAATGACGAAAGCATTAAAGAAGTCTTAGAACGACGCGACGATCCTGACAAAGGTGGTTCGTTCAAAGGGGCCAGCAGTGATGAATGTCGTAATGATTTCAAAAATTTTATTCTGAGTCACGGATCGCAAGTCGATTCTGAGTTTAAAAAAATTCCTTTCAATTGTGATAAAGTCCTTAATTTTAGAATTCAAGCCACCGGCCGATCGGGCTCAGGAAAAGGAG
This sequence comes from uncultured Bdellovibrio sp., assembly GCA_937871355.1. GTDB lineage: Bacteria > Bdellovibrionota > Bdellovibrionia > Bdellovibrionales > Bdellovibrionaceae > Pseudobdellovibrio. Next base: position 5,386 of record CALMPX010000399.1, on the reverse strand, counting down.
CCGTTCAGAAAAAACTCGTAGCCGTTGCTATCGATATCAATAAGATGGCTTCACAGGTCAAATCTTACGTCGACAAAGAAAAAAAAGACGCTCAGACACAACAACAAGTCTCATCGGGGCAGACACCCGCTACTCCTGCTAAAACTGGACCTACGTCAGGCGCTCAAACTAAAGAACCTCTTCCCAAAGGTCGGCCTCGCATCGTATACTGGTCAGAGATATAAAGCTGTTTAAGCAGCTCTCACAACATTGAAGGGACGACATGAAAGCTATTGGTATTGATCTTGGAGAAGATTCAGTAAAAATAGTCGAGCTTGTCCAAAATAAAAAAAATCTGACCATTCAATCTATTTTTGAAAAAAAATTAAGTGTTCAAAGCTCTCAGCATGATAAAGAAATTGAATGCATTGAATTTCTACGAAGTCTTTTCAGTAAAACAGATCAGACACAGGTGACTTTTGTCATGGCTATCCGTCAGGAAAAAGCCACGATTAGAAAAAAAGTTTTCCCCTTCTCTGATCGAATTAAAATTCAAAAAAGTCTTTCGTTTGAAATGGAAGAAGACATACCTTTTGATCCGGATACATGTATATTTGATTTTAAAACAATAAGATACATCGGCAATTCTTCTGAAACGTTAGCTATAGCTGTTCCAAAGACCCACATAGAAAGAATCATCTCGCTGGCCAAAGACTTTGGAATTGATTTGAAAATTGTCACGTTAGAAGGTTTTGCATTTTCTAATCTTCTTGAAGACTGGTGGGTTGCGCCGCCCTTATCTCAAGATAGCTTGCTTAATGTGGCCGACGGTGAAATCAAAACACAAAAAGCGACAGAAGTTTTTCTTAATATTGGACATAAAAAAACTTTACTCTGTGCAAAAATAAATAATCGCGTGGTTTTTACACGAAGTCTAATGTGGGGCGCTGACTTTATTATCCAAGATTTGGTCAAACGCTATCAGCTTCCATACATTGAAGCACAAAAAATGTTGCAAACGACGGCTTCTCTTTATTTAAACAAATCTCAACTTAATTTCGACGACGCTAATGTTTCGGCGTTAATTGAAAAATGTCTACGCGATCTCGTTCGCGACCTTCAAATGTCATTTTTAGAAATTGAAAGCGAATTGAATGCCAATATTGCCTCAGTTTATTTCACAGGTGGATTTAGTCTATTACCGAACTTAGGTGCCTACCTCACGCAACAACTCGAAGTGGCGTGTAATCCAGTTAACCTCATCGGTAATTACATGACGGCCCCGCTTAATAGTTCGATCCCCGAAAATAAAATTATCGCTCAATTTGGAACGGCTTTAGGTATTGCCATTGAAGCTTTCAAAAAACCCAAAAATCCCGCTCTGCAATTTCTTAAGGGCGATTTTATTAATCAAAATAGTTTCATTAAAGCTTTCTGGAATGATTGGGGAAAATTACTTCAAGTGAGCGCTGCCGCTTTAGTCGTTTTATTCTCGTGGGCTTACTTTCGCGAATCTTTTTCTGTTGATTTAAATGAAAAGGGTGCTGAAGTCATATCCTCAAAAGCAAAATCAGTGGCGAAGCTCCCTAAAAAGCAAGCTAATGAAAAAGGCGTTAAAAAATATATCACGGAACATAAAAAACGAGATCAAGAAATGAAAGCTTTAAATCGCGTTTCGAAAATGACTTCGGCGATGGATATTCTCAAAAAAATTAGCGACTCATCTCCGGATAAAGCTCAAAGTAAGATCGATGTCACTCATGTCAGTATTATCGATGACGCCGTTAAAATTTCTGGCTACGCTAACTCCCCACGTGAAATCAGTTTGTTTTCGACTAAACTAACAACTTTGTCATCAGATAACAAGGTCACCGAAGAACCGACGACTTTGGCGGCCGTCGCAAATCGCGTCGCTTTCAGCCTCAGCTTTAAAACTGATCGAGGTCTAATTAAATGAGTCGACTAGAGGAAATCAGAGACCAATTAAAAGAAAAGTTTACAGAGTTGATTGAAAAAATCAAAGAGACTGATCTTTATCAAAAAGGTGATGAAAAATACCAAAGCTTAACTCCAAACGGTCAAAAAGTGACTCGCTATGTATCTGTTTTATTCATTTTATTTGCGCTCTTATTCTACCCGACGAGCCAGCTTCAAGTTTCACATGATCTTGTTGCCGAATTCGAAGTTAAACGAGATTTGCTACGCGATTTATTTAAGACATATCGCGAATCAAGTTCCGTTTCATCACTACCACAGCCTCCGCAAGGTGGTGAATTGGTTTCTCAAGTTCAAACTATGTTATCGACGGCACAACTTCTTCCGCAACAAATTGTTTCAGTTGGAGTTATTGAGGCGGACGGTCGTCTTATCTTACCTAAGCTCGTGAATAGCGTTGTGGCTATTCAGTTGTCGAGCTTGAATGTTCGCCAGGCCGTTGACATCGGAACACAGCTCTCTAATATTTCAGCTTCTGTTAAAGTTAAAGATTTAGAGATGACAGCGACCGAAGGCAAGACCGGTTACTTTGATGTGACTTATAAACTTTATGCTTTCAATGTGCCGCAACCGATCATCGAAGCGGCTCCGGATTTAGAACCTCCATCTAAAAATAAAAAGAAAAAAGCTTCTGACGATGTTGCGCCTCCTGCGAGTGAAACCGAATGAATTATCTAATACGTTTTTTTAGATTTATTAAAAATAACTTTGGTAAGATTTTTCTAACTCTTATCTTCTTTGTTGTATTTGCTGTCGTTTTATTTCCCTTAGGAGATCTCAGTGATTTTGTTTCATCGAAAGTTTCGACTTTAACTGGAAACCAAATTTACATTCAGTTTGATAAACTTCATATAAATCCACTTTCTCCTTCAATCGGTATGGATAATGTTTTGTTAGAAACAAAAACAATTGAAAATTTAACCATCACTCATTTATCAGCGTCACCTTCAATTTTGGCTCTCATTTCTAAAAAACCAGGTGGCCAAGTCACCGCAGAAGGTATTTTATCAGGAAATGCGGTCATTAAAATCAATCCCAGCAATGCTAAAAATAAAGCTGATAATCCAAAATCAAATGTCGAAATTTCTTTAGATAAAATTTCATTGAAAGATTTACGTCATACTTTAGATTTATCTTTACCCCTTTCCGGACGTCTGAAGCTCAATGCGCAAGCCCTGGTCGACTTAACTTTTGCCGAGCAACCTGATGGCGATCTTATCGCGACGATTCAAATTTTGAATTGGCCGGTGGAAATATTAATCTGCCAGACATGGGAAGTTTGAACCTACCTGAAATCAAGTTCTCAAGTATTGATTTAAAATCAAAATATCAAGCTGGTAAATATGTTATCGATACAATGCGATTAGGAACAGCTTCGGATGATTTATCTGGAACAGTAAAAGGCGACCTGAACCTTGTCGTTCAAAATATAAATGGTCAAATGTTCCCGGTCGTTAATGGTTACAGTTTGGCGATTGATCTTGTGGCAAAGCCAAGCTTTAAAGACCGCGCCTCGTTCTTTTTAAGCTTCATAGATCGCTTCCAAAGCGTTGACCCTGCAGGCACTCGCTATAAATTCAAATTGGTTTCTATGAGTCCGGGCGCTCCTCCTCAAATGACTCCCTTACAGTAAAAAATCGCTATTCCGGTTACCGCCTAGGCATATCCCTCATCTACAATAGGCTCATCGTTTAAAACGGTCCTCGTTGTGCTTAATGAATTTGCAAATCAGAAGTTCCTGATTGACTCATTACTCTGAACATTTCAGTGTGGAAAGGATTTTTAAATTGGAGGGAATATGGCTGGAATAAATAAAGTTATCATCGTAGGACGCTTGGGACAAGATCCTGAAATGAAAGCTGTTGGTCAAGGCTCAACAGTAACACGTTTAAACGTCGCTACAAGCGAATCGTGGGTCGATAAAAACGGACAAAAACAAGAACGTACTGAATGGCATCGTGTCACTGTATGGGGTAAACTGGCCGAACTTTGCGGTAAATATTTAGCTAAAGGTCGTCAAGTTTATGTAGAAGGAAAACTTCAAACTCGTTCTTGGGAAGACAACGGACAAAAGAAATACGCAACGGATATCGTGGCTTCAACCGTTCAATTCTTAGGAGCCGGAAATGCGGCAGGAGCCTCGACAGATACGTCTGCTGGCATGAACCAGTCTTCAGGAAATGATTTCAACTTCGGTGATTTCGGACCTGAACCAAGCTTTAACCAAAGCGAAGACATTCCGTTCTAATTTAGAAAAAATAGTCGTTCATTTTATGACGAAATAAGGCCTAAGTGATAAACTTAGGCCTTTTCTTTTGCATCAAATCCCGTCAAACTATTTGTATGCGCCACCATAGTCATTACATCTTAGTTTTTTTTATCGCATTATCTACATTGAACCTTGCGGGCTGCACCATTTACCGCTCGCCCGAACGAAAAGATTTCGAAGCTGAATACCCGGATTTCAAAGTTAAAAATTTACAAATCAAATCATGCTCTCACACGTCGGTTATTCAAAATGCCTCAGCTTCAAAGTTAGTTTACATTGAACCTGAAAAATATTCGATCTGGGAACATCAAATTAACCAAACGTCGGTATTTGAATCGAATAATTTTAAAGGAGAATACTGTATATATGAATATATCAAATCGGATATTTAATTTGATCAGTGTATTATGGCTTTTGACGTTTGCATTGAACTCAAATGTTTTTGCAGGGACTATTCAACAAATTAAAAACGGGAAAGTTCTCATTTCCTTAGATGGAACAGCAGCTCAAGTGGGTGAACAATTCTTTGCTCTGAACGAAAGTAATAAAAAAACCGCCATCATTGAAATTATAACGGTCAAATCCGACAAAGCCGTGGGAAAAATTACCAAAGGTACAGCTAAACTGAATGATAAAATTTTATCTAAAGGAATGGGGCCGGTAGCCGCTCAAGATACCAATCAAGATTCAGAAAAAAAAATGTCAAGTCAATCGGCCAGCTTTATCAGGCATGATTTAAACAAAATTGCTTTTAATATTAAATCAAGCCTAGATACAATTTCCACATTACAACAAACTGTTGCTAATCCTTTTGCCACTCAAGAAACCGTCGACATGAAAGGAAATAATATCGGCCTGAATGTCAGCCTGGCCTATCCCATGGGTGAAAACTTTTATATTCAAGGTTTTGGAGGATACGAAATACTTAAGGCGTCAGGAACGGCTAACAATTTAGTTTGTGATGGGAAGAGTTCACGTGATTGTAACGTCGACATCAGCTATATAACTTTAGGTGGACTGGCTCGCTACAACTATATTTCAAATCATTTTGAATGCTGGGCCGGAGCTGGAGTCGGATTCAAACAACCTCTCTCTAAAAAATCAACAGCACTGACTTTAGATAATATCACTTTAGCTAATGCC
>CALMPX010000398.1 GCA_937871355.1 uncultured Bdellovibrio sp. | reverse complement strand
ACGTGATTTTGTTCAATCGAAGCTAAGTCAGCTTCTTTTTTCTTTTTATTTCGACGAACAAGAACTAAGGCTAAGATAGCTACTAATACGACAACAACACCCATCATCATCATTGTATCAGAGTTCATAGCTCCTTCTTCAGCCGCAGGTTCTTCTTCCATGTTATGTGCGGCATTTTGTTTTGGCGCTACCGGCGCTGCTGCAGTTAATTCCTGTGGTGTAGGCGGTGGCGTTAACTCTTCTGGTGACGGTGGTGGCAATTCTTGCTGCGCCACTTGCTGATTCACGTCAGCTGGAGGAGGTGGTGGAGGTGGCAATTCTTGTTGCGCCACTTGCTGATTCACGTCAGCTGGAGGTGGCGGCGCCATCTCTTGCGCTGGAGGTACTTGCTCTGGTAATTGATTCACTGAATCTATGATTTTCGCAGGTCCATCATTATGCGCCAAAGTCGGTGCTGTTTGAACTTGATCAACTGGTTTCCAATAGCGAATCGATTCACCAGCGGCAAGTTTAGTTTTTGAGGCTAATTCATTCGTTGTCCAGATTTCTTTCCAAGCATTATCATAACCTAATAACTTTTTAGAAATTTTACTTAATTTTTCGCCTTTTTCAGACACATAAGTCGAAGCCATCATACCTGTATCTTCGTAAAATGAAATCGTGCGGCTCGAGTCTGTCGGGCGATTTGGCGAAATATAATAAATTTTATCTCCACCTTTTGGCGCTTTGTTTTTCAAGAAGGAATTGATCGATTTTAATTCTTGCGATTTATCCATACCATAGATGGTGCGGCTGATGTCGGCTAACTTTTCTTTTGGACGAGCGATATAAACTGTATTTACAAAACCTTCCCCGTGTTTATAGGGAACAGTTTCAGAAATTTTCTTCAATACATTGCCAGATGCCACGGGTTTAACGGAAGCTTCTTTAGGTTCACTTGCTGGAATTTCTACTGATGACGAAACTTCTGTTGGTGTTTCTACGATGGGAGTCTCTGTTAATCCTCCCGCATTCATTTCTGTTACTGCTCCACCCATCGTTGCTTCAGGTGTTAAACTTGAATCAATCGGAGGTTCATTTTGCGCAATATCAACAGGAGGCGCATCGATGACAGGTGTTTCAGTGAGTCCTGCTGATGAGGCTTCAACTGTGCCCGCAGCGACATCTGTTCCAATTGCTGCTTCATCTAATTGTGGCGTGGCTGCAATATCCGTATTTGCGCTTGCGTCTGTATTAACAACATCTGTCGCGGCGACAGCTGAACTTTCATTTAAAGATCCGGCGGCTGTTGCATCTGTTTGAGGAGTTTCTCCGAGCGCGGCTTGAAGCGATTCATCAACAGGACCACTTTCAAGTGTTGATTCGTTTCCAGCAAAGTTTGCGTCTTCAGCTTCTATTTTTTCAACATCGGCATTTTCAATAATTTCAGTCTCATCCTGAGCTTTTTTCGCCTTGCAGCCGATCACATTAAACATCAAGCCTAGCATTGCGAATATAATAACCAGTTTTTTCATGTCATCCTCATCCTTGAAAATTTATAAAAACTATTTTCGATATCACTGTTATTTAATCACAGAGCAGAACGTCAGCAAAGAAGTAACTGAATGCCTAGACTAGACCTATGTATGATTATTTTAATTTTTTCGGCAGTTTTAATTGTTGTCCTACTTTTATGTTACTCGCTTTAAACCAACCTTTCGGCATCTCTAGAGCATACATGGCAGGTTTTTTACTAGGGTAAGTCGGCGGTTCAGCGACCTCTAAAGTTGTCGTCGCCTTCATTTCTTGAATATCGATGATCTTCATTTTACTGTTGATGTAGGCTATAGATAAATCAACATAGGTATTTTTCATCCAAAAATTAAGAACTTGTTCTTTATTAAAAATAAAAAGCATCCCCTGGTCTTTGTCTAAAGTTTCACGATACATCAAACCTTTTTCGTGTTGGGCCGGAGTGACTGCTAAATCGACAGTAATTTTTTTTGAGCCTATTTGAATTTCGCTGGATTCGAATTTAACTTCAGGGTTTAAGTCCTTAGCACTTAATCCAAGCCCGGCAAATAAAATTCCGGTCATTAGAATATTTTTAAGAAATTTTTGATTCCATGTAAATGGCGACGCCATAACGAACTCCTCGGGTTGAAACTATAATCTCATCTTTACAAAAAACTTCTAAGGTCGCTAGCAAAATAAGAACTCCAACTAGAATAACGTCTGCGCGTCCTACCGGAATACCCATGTTTTGTTTTTCCTCAATCGACGCCTGACTTAATTTAGATAACCATTCTTCGAGGCGATTTTTTGTTAATTGATAACCATCAATCTTCGCCGGATCAAAACCACCTAGCTCTGCGGTGACTAATGCTGTCGGCGTTCCAGCGACTGCTAAAATTTGATGAATGTCGGAATTCAGCTTCTGTTTCGACTGCTGAATAACTTTAAGAATTTCTATTTTGCAGGCTTCGATATCTTTTAGATCGGTTGGCTGGGTCGGAATAAATTTTTCTGTCAAACGAACACATCCAATATTTTGACTGTGTCCGCTTATTAATTTCGGACCTAGCCCAACTATAAATTCAGTCGAGCCGCCGCCAATATCTACGACGAGTGTTTTGGCATCTGATGATTTCATTCCGCTGACAGAGCCTGAATAGGTAATCTGGGCCTCTTGTTCGCCAGAAATGATTTCCAAGGGAATATTTAAATCTTCACAGATTTTAAAAAGCTCCTCTTTGTTTTCAGCATCTCGCGCGGCCGAAGTCGCCATGGCTAAAACTTGATCTGGTTTATGTTTTTGGATGGACTGAGCAAAATCTGATAAAGTTTTTTTTGCTCGCGCTAAAGCGTCCGGATGAAATTTTTTTGATGATGACAATCCTTGGCCTAGTCTCACAACTTGGACTTCGTCAGAATAAATCTTTGCAATTTTTCCTTGGCTGACATCACAAATAAGACATAAAAAAGTATTAGATCCTAAGTCTAATGCGGCAACTTTCATATTTTACGCCCACTTAGTTTTTCTTTTAATAATTGATTGACCACATCCGGATCGGCTTGGCCTTTGGTTAACTTCATAACCGCGCCGACAAAAAATCCAAATACTTTTTCTTTTCCCTGACGATATTCGTCAACCTGACTTGAATTTGAATCTAATACCTTTTGAATCAGCTTTTCGAGCTCGTCGACATCAGTCACTTGTTTGTAACCATGCCTGTCAATAATAGAAGCTGCTGAATTTCCTGAATCCATCATTTCATTAAAAACTGATTTTGCAATTTTTGTTGAAATGATTTTTTGTTCGATTAATTTAATAAGATCCGAAAGTGATTTTGGAGTCACTTTGATCTGCTGAATTGTTTGATGATGTTCATTGGTGTATCTTAAAACTTCACCCAAAATCCAGTTTGATGCTTGTTTGCTGTAACCACTTTCTTTCGAAGTCATTTCGAAAAAATCGGCCAGAGCTTTGTCCGATGTTAATATCTCTGCTTCGTCGGTCGATAGTCCTAACTCTTTAACAAAGCGCGCCGCTTTCTTAATTGGCAATTCAGGAATCGCCTTTTGAATTTGTTTAATTTTATCATCGGTTACAATAATTGGTAACAAATCGGGGTCAATAAAATAGCGGTAATCTTGCGCGTCTTCTTTAAGGCGCATCGTGTACGTTCGATTTTTATCTGGATCGTAAAGACGAGTTTCTTGAACAATTTTTTTATCTGACAGGCAGAGATCAATTTGTCTTTCGATTTCAAATTCAAGTGCTTTTTCAATAAATCTAAACGAATTTAAATTTTTCAATTCAACTTTTGTTCCTAATTTTTTTTCACCAACTTTTTTAACAGAAATATTGCAATCACAACGAAGAGATCCTTCTTCTAAATTTCCGTCGCAGACATCTAAATACTGAACAATCGAGCGAATTGTTTTACAATATTCTGCAGCTTCTTTGGCTGATTTCATATCTGGGCCAGACACAATTTCCAAAAGGGGAATACCAGCCCGATTATAGTTTAATAAGGTGTGTTCAGGAAAATGGGTCGATTTACCCGCATCTTCTTCTAAATGAGCGCGCGTGATGGAAACTTTTCGAGGTTGTCCTTCAACCGAGAACTCGACAAAGCCATTTTCACAAATAGGTACTTCGTACTGAGAAATCTGATATCCTTTGGGAAGATCAGGATAAAAATAATTTTTGCGCGCAAAAAATGATTTCGCTCGAATATGACAGTTCAATGCGAGCCCTGTTTTAATCGCCAAATCCAAAACACCTTTGTTTAAAGTCGGAAGTGTTCCTGGCATGCCTAAACTAATTGGAGAAATATTTTCATTATCGCCGGCGCCAAAACTTGTAGAATCGGAGCAAAATATTTTTGATTTCGTATTGAGCTGAACGTGAACCTCAATCCCAATCACCACCTCGTAACCACTCATGATTGTATCAATTGAATTAGTAGACATGAGGTTTCAACTTTCTAAAATCCGCCGCAGGTGTCGTGTTTTCAATGGCATAGGCAAAATTCAATAAAGATTGTTCTTGAAAATGCGGAGCGGTAAGCTGAACTCCGATCGGCAAAATGCTATTTCCCTCTCGTGCTGTGCTAAAGGGAACGCTCATTCCTGGTAATCCACATAAATTTGTCGATGTCGTAAAAATATCATTGAGGTAATTTTTTAATGGATCGACTGATTTTTCGCCTAACTTGAAAGCGGGTGCTGTCGTGACAGGACCCATAATCAGATCGCACTTTTCAAATGCATCTAAAAATTGTTGTCTTAAAAGACGTCGAACTTTACAAGCTTTTAAATAAAAAGCATCTGAATATCCTGCTGATAAAGCGTAGGTTCCTAACATGATTCTTCTTTTAACTTCGGCTCCGAAGCCTTCGCCGCGACTGAGTGAATAGAAATCGTCTAGTGAAAGATTTGAAGTTTTATCGTGGGGCGTGCGGTAACCGTATTTAACCCCGTCATAGCGAGCAAAATTTGAAGACGCTTCGCTCGCAGAAATAAGATAATACATAGGGACGGCGTATTGAGTTAATGGAATTGAAACCTCAACGATTTCCGCGCCGAGTTGCTTCACTGTATCTAAAGCCAATTGAAAACTTTGAGCGATATGTGCATCCGGAATATGCTGAACAAATTCTTTAATCACGCCAATTTTTTTACCTTTAATATTTCCGTTCAAATTTTGTGAGAATTTTTCAACCAGATGATCTGAGGTTGTTCCATCATAAGAATCTTGACCACAAATTGTTTCTAACGTGAGTGCCGCATCTTTTACACTTGATACGATCGGCCCGGCCTGATCAAGCGACGAGGCATAGGCAATTATTCCGTAGCGACTCACGCGACCGTAAGTAGGCTTAACTCCTACGACACCACAAAAACTGGCAGGCTGACGGATAGACCCACCCGTGTCCGTTCCAATGGTGGCCATGGTCAAACGGGCCGCTTGAGCTGCAGCAGATCCACCACTTGAGCCACCAGGAACTCGTGATTTATCCCAAGGATTATGACAAGCTCCGTAGACAGAAGTTTCATTGCTTGAACCCATAGCGAATTCATCTTGGTTGAGTTTTCCTAAAATAATGGCGCCGGCTTTTTTCAAACGCGAAACGACTGTAGCATCATAAGGAGGAACAAAACCGCTCAACATTTTTGATGCGGCTGTCGAGGGCATACCTTTGGTACATAGTAAGTCTTTGATTCCAAAAACGACTCCGGCCAAAGGACCGACATTTTCCCCATGTGCTATTTTTTGATCTAAAAGTTCAGCTTCTTTAACTGCCGTATTGCTGACATAAGTAAATGCGTTTAAGTGTTGATCTAACTTTTGAACGCGATCCAAAAAAAATTGCGTCGTTTCGACAGCAGATATTTTTTTATTCTGAATAGCTTCGGTGACGGCACTTAAGTCCGCTTGAAGTAAATCCATATTAAATAACCGGAGGCACTTGAAACAGCTGCCCGATACTAGAAGGTGCTCCCGCCAAAAGCTCTTCGGTTGAAATGTTTTTTTCGACGCGGTCTTCTCGTAAATAACTTTTTAGATCAACGGGCGTGATTAAAGGTTCGATATTGTCAGTATTTAATGTTTCCAGTTCACTGAAGTGATTCAGAACTTTCTTCATATGAGGCATATAGTTGGCGATTTCTTCATCCGAAATCGTTAATTTTGCTAGTTGAGCTATTTGACGAATCAAATCTTCATTAATTTCGTGAGCCATTAAAAACTCCAAATATCAGTTAATAATTTTAAGATTTTATGGTACTTTTTTTTAATATGCCGGTCAGTAAAAATGTTGGTCGAACGACCACTAACCTAATAGTAGAACAGCATCTGAAACTTATCGATGAAGTGAATCATCATAATGAGCTGTATCATAAGCTAGACCAGCCAAAAATTTCAGATTATGACTACGATCAATTATTCGAAAAACTGCTTCTTTTTGAAAAAGAACATCCTGAGCTGGACGTTTCCAACTCGCCCACGCAAAAAGCAGGAGCTACTGTTCTTGATTCGTTTCAAAAACACCCCCATCGAAAACCGATGCTTTCTTTATCAAATTCTTATAACGAACAAGACCTCCTTGAATTTCACGAACGGGTTAAAAAATTTCTACGCTCAGAAGATGATATAGAATACTTTGCTGAACTTAAACTGGATGGTCTTTCTATGGAACTCGTTTATGAAAAAGGGAAACTTGTTCGCGCCTTAACTCGCGGCGACGGCCTCATTGGCGAAGATGTCACTCATAACATACTGACCATCAAATCGATTCCCAAAACGATTAAACATACAGGGCTTCTCGAAGTTCGCGGCGAGGTTCTTATTTTTAAAAAAGATTTCGTCGAAATGAACGAAGCTCAAGTTGAATTGGGTTTACCTGAGTTTGCCAACCCCAGAAATGCCGCCGCCGGCGCCATTCGTCAACTTGATTCAAAAATTGCAGCGAATCGGCCGTTAAAATTTTTCGCTTATGCCCTGGGTGAATATGATGGCATTACGTTTACTTCACAAGAAGACACCGAAAATACTTTTAAAAATCTCGGCTTTCCCATTTTAGAAAAATCATTAATTTGTATTACATCAGATACAGATCAACTTATTTCCTATTATAAAGAAATTGAAATGAAACGAAGTTCTTTACCCTTTGATATCGATGGCATCGTGGTCAAAGTTAATTCGTTCAAACTTCAAGACGAACTTGGCATGGTGGCGCGCAGCCCACGCTGGGCCACCGCAACGAAATTTAAACCCGAAAAAGCCGAAACACAAATCGAAGATATACGTGTTCAAGTTGGTCGCACCGGTGCTTTAACTCCGGTGGCTATTATGAAACCAACTAAAGTAGGAGGGGTAACAATTACCCATGCGACCTTACATAACCAAGACGAAATTAATCGTAAAGATATTCGAATTGGTGATTTCGTTTTTGTTCAACGTGCAGGCGATGTGATTCCGGAAATCACCGAGGTCATT
>CALMPX010000397.1 GCA_937871355.1 uncultured Bdellovibrio sp. | reverse complement strand
TTCCAGAAGGGCTTAAAATTTCTAAGTCGGCAGTTTGAGTTTTCTTATTCGATTTTTTTCTCTTCACGCTCAAGCTTGATTTAGCGCCGAGTTTAATTTTTTCATTGTACGCCAAAAATCTCACTTTGTTTGAATTGCCTTTAGTTAACGATTTTTTCAATTTACTTTTTTTACCGTCATCTGTTTTAGCGTATTTTATTTTATTTTTTAATTTATTTTTAGAAATGCGTTTCAATTTTATTTTAATCGTACCTTTTTTAACCGAATACTTTTCAAAAGAGCCCTCATCAATAGTTCCTGTTTCCCCTACTCCGACCAAATTATTTTCGCCCGAAGCGTCTCCATTGAGTTCCGCGATAGCCTCGCTTAAAGCTCCGGATTCAACTAAATACGAGGTTCCCGTTGGCTGAATATAGGCTTCTTCTGTTTCTATTTCAAAAGGGCATTTTTCAGAGGCTGGATGTTGACCTGACGAAAGAATCTGGCCCTTGTTTAATTTTATTTGGGGACCACAATTATTGTCCCCTACATTTAAAATCTCAACTTCTGATCCGGGATCAATTTGAAATTCAACTCTGTATGGTTTTTCAAAAGTAATATTGGTAAATTCATTTTCGTGGGTTTCAATTTTTTCTCCGGCTTTAATTTTATGCCCGGATAAAATATTGCTTTTTGTCGGATGTTCCGTAATGAATTGACTCAAATTTATAAAAGCTTTTTTATCTACGGCGGGACGAGTACAGGTGTTTGCCGCCTGAATCTTTAGACATGTAAAAATTAAAATGGAAAGTGTGAAAAAGTATTTCATTTAAACCTTAGAATTCCAATTTCAGTCCCGCACCAATTTCACTACTTTGAAGATCGGCTTCACCTTCGGCTCCATTCACGTTTGCAACCTGAGAGGGCTGAGCATATGATGAATAAAAAACATCAAGGTATGTATTTTCTAAACCTGATCGAACCGAGTCCTCTTGTGAAGAAGCGTCGATCGATTTTTCAATCCAGTTTAATTGAAATGAGAGGCCTGCTTTATAGTGAACATTCCATTTTGTAATAAAGCTCTCTTCATTGATGACTGCGCCTACAAGAGATTTTTCGGTCCAATCAATTGAATGAAGTCCCACTTGAGCATAGGGAACCACATAGGGTTCATCAAATAAGTTATCTAAAGCCATATTTAAATCTACTTTCGTAATAGAAGCCGAAATTTGGTCTACGCTAGCCGTTGGAGTATCAATTTTTCCGGTTGAGTATCCGACTAAAGCTGAAATAGACCCAAGAGAAAAATTATATTTTACTCCAAACTCAGCGCCAATCAGAGGAATACTTTTATTATCCGTCATCGTTTCATAATTTTGATTAAGAACTAAAGACTGATAATTAGTAGGAGAAAATTGCTCGTAGTTGATCGAAAACAAAACACCCCAAGGGTTGCGACGTTGTTTGTATGGTAGTGTTGGGTCTTTCATACGCTCAACGGTGATTAAATCACCTCGTCCACTTGATGATGCTGCCGGGGCCGGCGCAATTTCAGGCTCTGTTGTGAGTTCGACCTCTAAATCAGCTTCACTTGATTGAGCATAAACTAAATATGGATTTAAAAAGCAAAGACTAGAAAACAAAAAAAGACCGAAGATTTTTCTCATAGAATAAGTGTATCTGGATCCGCCTACATAGAGGATAAAATTGTCGAATTGAACCTTGTGAATCAAAAAAAAAGACCAAGGTTTTAGGACCTTGGTCTAATCAATTCTACTTTCAGCTTAAATATTAAAGAGCCAACGCACTTTCAGATTTTTGAATTTCATTTAGCGCTATTTCATAATCCGCATCAGTTAAAAATTCATTCACAAGTTTAGTCTTGTTAGCCGTGATATTTAATTTTGCTGAATCTTCGTTAACTTCATCTTTTGATAAAATAAACTCAGCTAAAATATTTACGCCTTCAGGATTCACTTCGCAATAACCCCAGCTGATCACATATTTGTGTTGAACATCAGAGCCAGCTACTTTGTATTTTAAAATGCCCGTTCCTAAGTTAGCAACCATCGGCACATGACCTGGTAGAATTTGTCTTTCGCCCGTTGAAACTGGCACGGTGATCTCAGAAATCTCCTGATCCACTAATACCTTTTTCTCTGGAGTTAACACATTTAGTTTCATTATATACCAGCCTTAGTTAAGCTTGAGCCAATTTTTTAGCTTTTTCGATCACATCTTCAATTGTTCCAACCATGTAGAACGCTTGTTCCGGCAAAGCATCATGTTTACCGTCAACGATTTCGCGGAAACCCTTGATCGTGTCTTTAACGTCAACATATTTACCTGGCATATTCGTGAACTGTTCAGCCACGAAGAATGGCTGAGCCATGAAACGTTGAATACGACGAGCACGAGAAACGACCGCTTTATCTTCTTCAGATAATTCATCCATACCTAAAATGGCGATGATATCTTGTAATTCTTTATAACGTTGTAACAACGCTTGAACATCACGCGCTGTTTTATAATGTAATTCTCCTACAACTGCTGGATCTAAAAGACGAGAAGTTGAAGTCAACGGATGAACCGCGGGGAAAATCGCTTGAGCTGCAATTTCACGATCTAAATTTGTTGTGGCATCTAAGTGAGTAAAAGTTGTCGCAGGAGCTGGATCCGTATAATCATCCGCTGGTACGTAAACGGCTTGAACCGAAGTGATCGATCCATTTTTAGTTGAAGTAATACGTTCCTGCATCGCTCCCATTTCAGAAGCTAAATTCGGCTGATATCCCACGGCAGATGGAATGCGACCTAATAACGCTGACACTTCCGCACCCGCTTGAGTGAAGCGGAAAATATTATCAACGAAGAAAAGAACGTCTTGTTTTTCCACATCACGGAAATATTCCGCTACAGTTAAACCTGTTAAAGCCACGCGTGCGCGGGCTCCTGGTGGTTCATTCATTTGACCGAACACAAGAGCTGTCTTTTCGATAACTCCTGATTCTTTCATTTCCATCCATAAGTCATTTCCTTCACGAGTACGCTCTCCGACGCCTGCAAAAACCGAGAAACCACCATGTTCAGTTGCAATATTACGAATTAATTCTTGAATCAAAACTGTTTTACCTACGCCCGCGCCGCCGAATAAACCAATTTTACCACCTTTTGCGTAAGGAGCTAAAAGATCCACAACTTTGATGCCTGTTACGAGCATCGCCGCCGAAGTGGCTTGATCTTCAAAGCGAGGAGCAGCTCTGTGAATGGGCCAAGCTTCCGTTGTTTTTAAAGGTCCTGCTTCATCGATCGGCTCGCCGATAACATTGATGATACGACCCAGTACGCCACGACCAACTGGGGCCATGATCATGTTGCCGGTGTAAGTCACTTCAGATCCACGAACCAAACCTTCAGTGGAATCCATCGCGATCGCACGTACAGTGTTGTCACCTAAATGCTGAGCTGTTTCCATTGTTAAGTTGTTTGCTTTGTCTGAGATGAATTTATTTGTGACTGTTAAGGCTCCGTTGATTGGGGGAAGTTGTCCACCTTCAAATTCAACGTCGATAACCGGACCAGTGACTTGTTTTATTTTACCTTTTAACATTTATTACCTCTGTATTTAATATTCTTAATTAATTTTAAACTATGCTTTTAATGCTTCTGCGCCGGATACGATTTCGATTAATTCTGTCGTAATTTTCTCTTGTCGAGCTTTGTTATACGTCAAAGTTAATTTGTTAATCATTTCTTTCGCATTGTTCGACGCATTTTCCATCGCTGTCATGCGCGCGCCATGTTCAGACGCAACTGATTCAGACATCGCGCGGTACATTTGAAGATTGAAATTTTTCTTCAATAAATCTTCAACAATCGCTTCTGGAGACGGGTCAAAAATGATGTCTTTGGACACTTGGCTTGTCGTTGTATCAAACGATGATTTATCGACCTCGATCGGCAACAGCGTTTCACAAGTCACAACTTGAGAAATAGCTGATTTGAATTCATTGTAAACCATGCGGATTTCATCATATTCACCGTCTAAGAAAAACTTAATCAAGTTTTCAGCAATCCCTTTTGCAAGATCATATGAAATGTCTTTATCAAGTTTCAAGAAACTTTGAATTCCCTTAATGTCACGACGTGCGAAATAATCTAATCCTCGTTTGCCGATAAAAATAAAATCTAATTTTTCTAATTTTGGTTTATGATCTGCATAATATTTTTCGGTGAATTTATTAATTCCCGAGTTAAAACCACCACAAAGTCCACGATCCGAAGTTAAAACCACAAGTAAAACATTTTTTACACTGTCTTTTTTGCTCATTAACGGATTCGATACTTTTTGTGTCGCCGTAATATTCGC
>CALMPX010000396.1 GCA_937871355.1 uncultured Bdellovibrio sp. | reverse complement strand
TCAAAAAAGTATTTCCATTCTGTTTCAACAGATTCAGGAGATTTTTTATATTGGCTGTAAAGACTCTCGATATATTCTAAATTATAACTATTGATTTTACTCATGGCTTGTCCCTCGTAAAAAATAAAACCTGCTGAGCAGGATGATATGTCATTTCGCTCTTGATCGTCTCATGAAAATCAATCAAGATGAAACATATTTTTTCTGTCAGATTAAGCCAGATACCAAGTGAGGTTTTTATGAATCAGTCGAATGCAAATACTCAAGCAAAAGCTCCATTTCAATTGGTCGTTGTCCGTCATGGGGAGTCGACTTGGAATAAAGAAAATCGCTTTACCGGATGGAAAGACGTCGACCTCTCACCGAAAGGGATCGCCGAAGCACAAAAAGCTGGCAAAAGTTTAAAACAATTAGGTCTTCAGTTCGACGAGGTTTTCACCAGCTGTTTGACACGAGCAATCAAAACTTTGAACTTTATTTTAGACGAAATGAACTTGAATTGGCTGCCGGTGACTAAAGAATGGCGTTTGAATGAACGTCATTATGGCGACCTTCAAGGTTTAGACAAAGCAGAAACGGCCGCTAAACACGGTGAAGCTCAGGTGAAAATCTGGCGCCGCAGTTTTGATACACCACCTCCGCAAATGTCTTTGGACCACCCGGATCATCCTTCAAAAGATCCACGCTATAAAAATGTAAATCCCAAAGACTTGCCTTCGGGAGAATCTTTGAAAGATACGGCAGCTCGGTTTATGCCTTTGTGGAACAACACCATTTCCAAAGAAATTTTATCAGGCAAAAAAGTTCTGATCGTCGCCCACGGAAATTCATTGCGCGCCTTGATCCAACATTTAGAAGGCTTATCTCCAGAACAAATTATGGAGGTCAACATGCCCACCGGAATTCCTTTGATGTACACCTTGGATGAAAATCTCAAAGTTTTATCAAAACAATTCATCGGCGACGAAGAAGCCGTCAGAGCTGCAACCGAAGCGGTCGCTAATCAAGGCAAATCAAAACACTAAAACGGCACCTTAACCCTAGTCTAAGTACCGGTTTGTCTCAGCAAATGTCGTTATATTGGACTCAGTATCTGGTTTTTTTGTAAAATAAAAACAGAACACGAAGTTTAAGGTGGGGTTGGGCAAATGAACAAAGCAGTCGTTGTATTAATGATTTCAGCTATTTCGATTTTATCGCAGGCGCAGACCATGTTAAATCCAGTGGCGTTCAAATTGAATAATAGAGATTATAAAGGTAGTATTTTGTCATTAGATGGCTATCTTTCAAAGCGCAGTGATACTGATAAAAGCCACGCTCAATGCTCAAATCAAATCGCACAACAAATGATTAAGCTCAGCAAAGAAAAAAATGTAAATTTTATTTCTTATACAAAAGCAATTGGTGCAAAGCTAAAAAAAATAGATGATCGTTGTAAGTACTTTCGCTTTGAAATCATCGACTACGTCGACGAAAATGGATTCATGTCTATTCGATTGGCCTACCGTTGTTATGCAATGAACTCCAATCAAATGTTGCCCTATCAGCGAGTTAGTGATGTTGAGCCTGCAATCATTCAACCAGGTATGTTTGCCAAACATGAAGAATTAATTGAATCGAGATGCAATGCCTTAGAAATCATAAAAGGATTGAGCGCAAAGCCTGCTGAATCTATGAATAATGATAATGAAACGATGACTGCCGCAAAGACTTCAGCAACTCGGACTTCGGCAGCAACGATAAAAAAAATCCCATCAAATAATACTAAAAAAGGTTCCGGTCAAAACTAAGATTTCGTTTTTGTATCCAAAAAAAATTTCACGAATTCGATCTGGGCCATTTCCGCGAAATACATTGATTTTCGCTCTGGCATAGATAGAAAACGGTGAGGAAGCTCAATCGTTTTTGAAAATTTCTTTCCATTCAAATCCGCCATGATTTGGCAATGTTTTTCGTCAGAGTTAAACAGAGCGATAAAATTATCCTCTTCTGAAAAAAAATCTGAATCCATGGCATTCATCGATTGTTTCCACATCCAGTCCGATTGCTTTTTTAGATTTAAAGATAAACTTTGGTGTAATGAACCGTTTGTTGAAAAATCATAAAAAGCAAAGCTTTGATTTTTAATCAAAGCCGCAAACTTATCTGAAATTTTTTCGAAATTTTTCAGAACCGTTATGCTTGCTAAAACTTGATCGACTTTATCTTTGAAAAGTTTTGCCGTGAAATCCGCGGATGTGGGGTAGGTCATTTTAACTTCGACGTACGGCAAATGAACGCGGTAACCTATAGTGATGGGGAAATCTTTTTTTAGCTCTGTTAAGGCTGATTCTGTTAAAGTGGCTACATCAGATTCGGGTAGGCCCAGTGTATCCCAAGAATAAGTCGTTGTTTTGTCGACATAAATTGTCGATTTTTCTAGCCAGTCATTAATGTGATCATTCCAGATGGCTTCAATTTCTGCTGGGGGGCCGGGTAAAACGAATATTTTTAAATTTTTAGTTTGGATTTTGTGATCTAAGCTAAAGGCATTCGCTGTACCCTTGTTATTTTTTAAAATGGTTGAGCCTTCGGGAAAATAGCACTGTTGTTTTTGGATCGCTTTCACGCCGACACCGCGATTTTTTAAGATTTCTTGGATGTAGACCCAAGACGTTTCATCAAAAATCAGTTTTTTGCCTGTCCATTCCGCAATAACATCACGAGTAAAGTCATCACTGGTCGGACCTAATCCGCCAGTTATAAAAAGCACGTCGGTCAGCTCAGCGCAGTAATGCAGAGACTTGAGAATAACTTCGGTCTCATCAGGTACGGTTACGTGTACGGTCGAATCTAGGCCTTGCTGCTTAAGTTTAGCGGCGATCCAGGCGCTATTTCTGTTAATAATTTGACCAGTTGTGAGCTCGGTTCCGATACTGAGTATTGAGACTTTCATATATTGTGATCTTTCTATTGAATAACGTTAGCACTTCTTTTAAAAAGGGTACAGCTCTAAAAGAAGGACAACTCATGGACTACAAAAATTTTGATTTATTGAATCCTACAGAAACTCATCAAATGTTGCGCGACTCTTTAAAAGATTTCGTACAAAAAGAAGTCGAACCACAAGCTCACGAATTTGATAAAAAAGAAAATTTTAATTTAAGCCTGTATAAAAAAGTTCGTGAATTGGGTCTTTTGGGTTTAACTGTTCCTGAATCCTATGGCGGTGCGGGCTTAGATGCTTCCGCAGTTTGTCTCGTTCACGAAGAATTATCAGCCAGCGATCCTGGATTTGCCTTAGCCTATTTAGCTCATAGTTTACTTTGTGTAAATAACTTGGCCGTGAATGGTTCCGAGGCGCAAAAACAAAAATATTTACCGAAATTATCTTCTGGTGAACATATTGGTTCAATGGCCATGTCTGAACCTGATTATGGAACTGATGTTTTGGGAATGAAAACGACGGCCGTTAAAAAAGGTGACAAATATGTGATCAACGGTCGCAAGATGTGGATCACCAACGGCACCATCGATGAAAATAAAACGCCCTGTGATATGGTTTGGCTTTATGCTAAGACCGGAGAAAAAAATGGACGCGCCCAAATTTCAACTTTCATTATTGAAAAAAATGATCCTGGATTTTATGTGGGACAAAAGATCACCGATAAATTAGGTATGCGCGCTTCAAACACAGCGGAACTTGTATTTGAAAATTGTGAAATTCCCGCTGATCGTTTAGTCGGCGCGGAGGGGGATTCTGTTCATCATATGATGAGAAATTTAGAAATAGAACGTGTGGGTTTGGCGGCCATGTCATTGGGAATTGCTCGTCGATCTTTGGAAATTATGAACAAGTACGCAGCTGATCGTCATTCGTTCGGAAAACCATTAAATTTCTACGGGCAAATTCAAAAGTATATTGCTGACTCTTATGCCGAATATAAAGCCGCTTCGGCTTATGTGTATGATACCGCTCGAAAAATTGATTTAAATAAAGAGGGAAATCGTCTCGATTCTGACGGTGTTAAATTAGTGGCGACGACCATGGCAAAAAATGTTTCTGATCGTGCTATTCAAGTCTTAGGAGGCTTTGGTTACGTTGCTGAATATGTTGTTGAACGCTTATGGCGGGATTCTAAATTATTAGAAATTGGTGGCGGAACTATAGAAGCCCACCAAAAAAATATTACGCGCGATTTAGCTAAAGCTGGATTTTAATGTTCCCTTTAAAAAATCCTATTGAATATCAACCAGGACGCTTTGCGGACGTCGCTGACATTGAAAAACATATCTGGCCTCTTTTAACCTCGGATCGCCAAGGAAAAATCGAAAAAGTTGCGGCGAAACGCTGTTTTGATATTTCTGTGGTGCTCGAAGGCATTTATGATCGCGGTAATATCAGCGCGGTCATGAGAACCGCCGAAGGATTAGGTTTTTCTAATTTTCACATTATCGAAACTTTTGAAAAATTTAAAAATGCCAATCGCGTCACTCAAGGCGCTGATAAATGGGTCGAAGTCAAAAAATGGAAAACGACGACCGAGGCCATCAAACATCTTAAAGATAATAAAATTCGCATTTGTGTGACATCGCTTGAAGCTTCAAAACCACTTCACGAAATCGATTTCTCGACTCCCTTGGCTTTAGTTTTAGGGAATGAAAAATCAGGCGTGTCGCAGGAAATTCTTGATGCCGCTGATGAACGCGTGATTATTCCCATGCCTGGTTTTGTTCAAAGCTTTAATATTTCTGTCGCGGGTGCTTTGAGTATGTATCAAATTTACCAAAGTCGCTTGCATAAATTAGGAAAATGCGAAGACGTCACCGCAGAGCAAATTCGTATTCTCAAAGCGGAATACGCCTTAAGAACGA
>CALMPX010000395.1 GCA_937871355.1 uncultured Bdellovibrio sp. | reverse complement strand
AATATAGATTCAAAGAATTGTGTCTTCATCGTTACTTGATTGTATTTCAACAATTTGACCAACTATTTTAGTGTATATTCTCTATAAACGTCTCAAATCAGGATTTCAGGTCCAGATTTGTGATGCACCGACTTTTTAAGACTATACCCGACTAAAAATTTGACACCATAATTAAAGAGTCAGACTGAACTGAAGTATCTGATATAACACAATATTATAGAGAAATAAGACATGAAACAAAAGACTTCCGAAAAATCACTTAATAAATCTCCGTCAAAACACAGTAAAAAACAGCGCTGGGTGATTAAAGCCGGAAGCCAAATGGTGTGCTCAGGTGGGCCATTACTTTTAAGATCCTGGGCTCAGCAAATTGCTACATTATCAAAAAAACATAACGTCGAAATTATCTGGGTCACATCAGGAGCCATTGCCACCGCTAAAGATAAAATGTCTACGCCGACGTCTAAAAGCGTATCTATTCACGAAAAACAAGCCTTCTCGGCCATCGGACAACCTATCGTGATGGAACTGTATAATATTGCGCTACAAGCCGAAGGCTTACGCGGTGCTCAGATTCTTTTAACTTACGATGATCTTTTAAATGTGAAACGTAAAACTAACTTCAAAAACACCATTGAAACATTGTTGAGCTGGAATATCGTCCCTGTCTTAAACGAAAATGATGCTGTGGCCACCGAAGAAATTAAATTCGGAGATAATGATTCCTTATCAGCTAAAGTCGCCATTCACACAAAAGCTGATAAATTAATTATCCTGACCGATGTCGAAGGGTTTTATGACTCTAACCCGAACAACAATCCGAAAGCACAATTGATTTCAGAAATCACCACGTTCTCGAAAAAAATTCTGAACACACATGGTCTCAAGGTCGGAGGTCAAAGAGGAACCGGCGGTATGTATTCCAAACTTATAGCTGCTCAGATTGCACATAAAAATAAAATTGAGACTCATCTTGTTAAAGGGGATCGGAATCAAATTCTATT